>CAXNEV010000161.1:0-7873 GCA_964200925.1 Candidatus Latescibacterota bacterium
TGGCAGGTCTAAAATAACGCCACAGTGAATCGTTCAAAGGTCGCAACAGATGCTCCCAATACAAAGAGTCTACAATATACACATTGGAATGACAAGCACTGCTGTAAAAACAAGGGTGTTGGTTAACCTGTAGCCCCTTTGACACTCCAGACAGCACCCGTGGTGTAGGTGTTGCGTTCGGAGGTGAGAAATTCGATGACTTCGGCCAGTTCTTCGGGATCGGCATAACGCCCCAAGGGGTTGCCGGGGTTGGCAATGTGTTCGGGTGAAAAACGCGGAACCACCATGTCGGTGAGCACGCGACCGGGTTCTACACCATTGACAAAAACGCCCTGTTTGCTGAAGGCATTGCCAAGTGAACCGATGAAGGAATAAACTGCGCCTTTGGATACACAATAGGGCACTTGATTGGGGCCCCCGTGCCGGGCACCCGACGAGATGGTGACACACCGGCCCCAGCCGCGTTTGATCATGTGCGGAATGGCGGCCTGATGGGCGTGGTAGATGCCGTACATGTTGATTTTCATGACTTTGTCAAATTGTTCAACGGGTTGTTCTAAAAACGATTTTTCAAAACCCAGAATACCCGCGCAGCACACAAGAATATCGAGCCGGCCAAAGGTGTCGAGTGTTTTTTGTACACAGGTTTGCACAGATTTTTCGCTGGTCACATCTGTGTGCATATAAAGGGCCTGTTGACCGGTTTGCTGGATTTTTTGAACGGTTTTTTCTCCAGCTTCATCCTGCACATCGGCAATGGCAATGTGGCGTCCGGCTTCGGACAGGCGAAGGGCTGTGGCGTGGCCAATGCCTTTGGCTCCGCCGGTAATGAGGGCCACCCTTTGTTCAACTGGGGCGGCAAAACGCAGGTTTGGCACGGGATACTCCTTATGGGTATTTTTTAATTTGGCGTATGAAAAAACCGGATCGTCGATCCGGTTTTTTTGTATTTGTTTAGATGATGTGTTGGATTTTAAAGGGATATTACTTCGGCGACCAATTTTTTGAGGGTGTGAATGTCAAAGGGTTTTTCTATGGTTCGAACGGCTCCCAACGCTGTGGCGACACGCAAAAAATCGTAATTTTCGATGCTGCCATGGGAGGTCATGGCGATGATTTTGACTCCTGGTTTGATTTCCTGGAGATCGGATATGGTTTCGATACCGCCTTTGCGGGGCATAAATAAGTCGGTCATGACGAGGTCTATGGTGTTTTCGCGAAATTGCGCAACGCCCTCTTCTCCGTTGGTGGCTTCTTTTATGTCGTGTCCATCCCTTTTTAAGATATCGCGGATCAGCGTGCGAATTTCAGCACTGTCTTCGATGATGAGAATGCTGGCCATATTTTATTCTCCCGAGGTTTTGGACACCAGAAAATAGGCATTCGATCAGCCAAAGACAATGGGAAAATCTGAAACCGTGTGGTTAATGCGCTTCCAGCCAATTGGGTCCGGTGCCCATTTCAACAACGATGGGAACGGTTAGTGGAATGGCGTTTTTCATCGCATTTTCCACAATGGGTGGAACGATGTCCATCTCGTCTTTGTGCAGGTCAAAAACGAGTTCGTCGTGTACCTGAAGGAGCATCTTTGTTTTGAGTTGCCGTTCCATGAGGGCATAGTGAATGCGGGTCATGGCAATTTTGATCATGTCTGCGGCCGTGCCTTGAATGCGCGAGTTGATGGCGTTGCGTTCAGCACCTTTGCGCGTGGTGGCATTGCGCGAATGAATGTCGCGCAGGTATCGACGGCGACCGGTAATGGTTTCGACATAACCGTTTTCGCGCGCAAATTCGATGGTCTCATCCATGTATTTTTGGGTACCGGGAAATTGGGCAAAATACTGTTCGATGAGTTCGGCGGCCTGATACCGCGAGATGTCGAGCCGTTCTGCCAGACCAAATGCCGAGATGCCATAAATGATGCCAAAATTGACGGTTTTGGCCTGGCGGCGCATGTCATCGGTGACGTAATCTTCACTCAAACCGTAAATTTTCATGGCCGTGGCGGTGTGGATGTCGCCGCCTTGTTGAAATGTGGTTTTCAAGGTTTCATCCCCACTGAGTTCGGCGGCCACGCGCAATTCGATTTGCGAATAGTCGGCCGATAGGAGGGTGTAATTTTCATTGCGCGGGATGAAGGCTTTGCGAATTTCCCGGCCTTTTTCGGTGCGAATGGGAATGTTTTGCAGATTGGGGTTGTGCGATTGCAACCGGCCTGTTGCGGTTATGGCCTGTTCGTAATGGGTATGGATGTGTCCGGTGTTTTTGAAAACCGTTCCCGGCAGGGTGTCCACGTAGGTGGATTTGAGTTTGGCATAGGTGCGGTGGGTCAGAATTTGATCGACGATTTCATGCCTATTGGCCAGGCGCTGCAAGACGGATTCGCCGGTTTGATATTGTTTGGTTTTGCCGGTGCGGCGGGCATTCATATCGAGTTTCAATTTGTCAAAGAGCATTTCGCCGAGCTGTTTGGGCGAATTGAGATTAAATGTTTCACCAGCCAGTTCGTAGATTTTTTGTTGCGTGTGTTTTATTTCGTTTTCCAATTCTTCAGACAGATTCTGAATGGTTTGCACATCTAAACAAATGCCTTCGTATTCCATGCGGGCCAAAACGGGTACCAGCGGGCATTCGATTTCTTCAAAAACGCGCGATTGTCCCATCTTTTCAATGAGAGATTGGAATGCTTCAGATAGTTGAAAGGTGATGTCGGCATCTTCGGCGGCATATTCGGCAATCTGTTCGAGAGGCACGTCTCGCATGTTTTTCTGGCCAGTTTCTTTTTCGCCAATGAGCTCGGTGATTTTGATGGGGCGATAACCCAGCAGGGCCTGAGAGAGATAGTCCATGTTGCGGCGCAAATCGGGTGTAGCCACATAGGCGGCCATCATGGTGTCAAAAAAAGGCCCTTTGACTTCTATGCCTTGCCACAGCAGAACGGAAATGTCGAATTTTAAATTGTGCCCGATTTTTTTGATGGCCGGATTTTCGAGGATTGGGCGAAATTCTTCGAGAATGGATCGGGTTTCTGTTTGGTTTTCGGGCAGGGCAACATAATAACCCGTGTGGGCTTTAAAAGAGAATGCGATGCCGATGATTTCGCAGGTTTTTGTATTGAGACCGGTGGTTTCGGTGTCGAAACAGAAGGTTTTCTGTTTGTTTAATGCCTGAATGAGTTTGGCGCGTTTTTCGACTGTGTCGATGAGGTGGTATTCGTGGGGCACATCACAAACGGTTTTAAAGGTACCGGGGGGTTCGACTGGATCGGATGTTGGGGTTTCTGATGCTGGTGCATCACCAAAGTTGAAAGATTGTTGGGCACTTGTTACCTGACTGATGGGCTGTTGGGGGCCGGCTTCAAATGTGTCGCTGAAAACGCGTTTGCCCAGGGTGTTGAATTCCAGTTCCAAAAAGATATTTTTGAGTTTTTCATTGTTTTGCGGTTTGACGGCCAAATCGTCGAGCCTGATGGGCAGTGGGATACTGCATTCGATGGTGACGAGTTTTTTGGACAGAAAGGCCTGTTCGCGATAGGTTTCGAGGTTTTCTTTTTGTTTGCCTTTGAGATCGTTGAGATGGTTGAACAGGTTTTCCATACTGCCGTACTGGGCAATGAGTTTTTGGGCGGTTTTGGGGCCAATGCCGGGCACGCCGGGCACATTGTCGCTGGCATCGCCCATAAGACCGAGGATGTCGATGACCTGATCAATGCGTTCGATTTGCCAGTGTTCGAGAATTTGTGGAATGCCGAGAATTTCAGCTTCAGAGCCGGTTTTGCCGGGTTTGCAAATGAAGGTGTTTTGCGAGACCAACTGCGCATAGTCTTTATCGGGCGTGACCATGTAGGTTTTAAACCCTTCGGTTTCTGCCACTTTGGCCAAAGCGCCAATAACATCGTCGGCTTCCCATCCGGGCATGCGAATGGCGGGAACATTAAAAGCGTCGCACAGGCGATCAATATAAGGCAAGGCTGCGCTTAAATCTTCGGGCATGGCTTCGCGCTGGGCTTTGTATTCGGGGTAGAGTTTGTGGCGATGGGTGGGTTCGGCGGTGTCAAAAACCACGGCAATATGAGTGGGTTTTTCACTGACAAAAATGTCGAGCAAGGTGTTGGTAAAGACAAACATGGTTGAGGTATTTAAGCCCGTGGAGGTCATGCGCGGGCTGCGAATGAGGGCAAAATGTCCCCGATAGATGAGTGCCATTCCGTCCAAGAGAAATAATTTTTTATCGGCCATGCAGACTCCTTATAGATGAAGGGATGTTCATGGCAGTATAGTGTGCAAACGTTCAGATGTCAAGACGGGATGTAGAGGAAAGGGAAAAGAGAGAAGAGGCCCACGGAACGATTTTTTCTCTTCTCTCTTTTTTGTGTATCCAGAGATGGTGGGGATTTGTGATGGGTTATTTTACGGGGGATACAACGGTGCTGTCGGGAGGGATGACGCTCAAAAATTTGCCGCGATCCCAAAATTGTTGTTTGGTTATGGTGCCAACAGAATCCCAGTAGATCCAGGTGCCATCGGGTTCGCCATCGATGTAGGTGACTTCTTTTGCTTTTGTGCCATCTGAGTACCACCATGTTGACAGGCCATGGCGACCGCCGTTTTTCCAGAGGCCTTCATTTTTTTTCTGACCATTTTCATACCATTCGGTCACCGTGCCTTCGGGCTTGCCATCGACCCAATCCATCTGACTCTGTTTTTGTCCGTTTTCGTAGTATTGCATCCAGAGGCCTGTTTTATTGCCGTGTTCGTATTGGCCAGAAATTTTTTGTGCACCACTTTCATAAAAGGCTTTGTAAGTGCCATGGTGCACCTGTTTTTGCTGATTGTTATCCCAATAGACCTGATATGTTTCGCCGTTTTGTTGTACGGTTTCTATTTTGGGACCACATCCAATAACCCATAGGGCGATGAGGAGAAAAAAGATGTGGGAGAAAGTCCAAAATCGGCCTTCACCCTTTGTTCCTCTCCTATTCGCAGGAAAAGAACAAAGGGTTGTGTGAACGAATTTCTGATTTTGTTGATTTGATTTTTTGATCATGACCCAACCCTATTCCCAACGCGTTTTGACTGAATTGTACTTCCTTTTATGGTGTGCCGCAGGTTAAGAGACCACCGTCAACAGGCACGGAAACACCTGTGATGTTGGCTGCCCAGGGTGAGCTGAGAAAAACAGCGGTGCGGCCGATGTCTTCGGGCGTGCCTCGACGGCGGAGAGGAATGTTGGCATGCAACTGTTCGGCGAGGCTACCCACAACGGGTGCGGGATTGCCAAAAGTGTGATCGGTGTCCATGTAACCGGGCAAGATGGCGTTGCAGCGGATGTTGTAACGCCCCAGATCGAGGGCCATGCTTTCGGTGAGGCGCAAAATGCCCGCTTTGGCCACGCCATAAGCCGTGTCGGTGGGCCAGGCGCGACGGGCATGGACAGATGAAATACTGACAATGCTGCCCCCATCTCCCTGCTGGGCCATGCAACGGGCTGCGGCTTGGCTGCAAAAGAAAAAGCCGGTGAGACTGACATCAATGGTGCGCTGCCAGGTTGGGGCATCGATTTCCAGAAAGGGTTTGTTTTGAGAAGCGTAGGCATTGTTCACGAGAATGTCGATGCGCCCGAATTGTTTTACAAAATCTGCGATCATTTGTTGAACCTGATCGGGGTCGGCGATATTGGCATCGTAAAAAGCTGCTTTGCGCCCGGCTTTCTGGATCAGTGAGAGGGTTTGTTCGGCATCGGCATCGCGTTCCACATCGTTGATGGCCACATCACAACCGGCTTCGGCCATAGCCTGGGCAATGCCGCGTCCAATGCGCCGCCGCGCACCGGTGATGAGGGCTTTTTTTCCTGAAAGTAACATGGTTTTTTCTCCAAAAAGTTAGTCGAGGGTGGGTCGTTCAGGGTTGGTCCAATGACCACTTGGGTCGTGGCCACTGACAATGACACCTTTGTCGTTCCAGTTCATATAGGCTCGCACGTCGGATGTGCAATAACGCAATGTGAGTGCGCACCGACGGCGGTTGGAGGTGTTGGCTTCTGAGCCGTGTAACAGCAGGTCGTTGTGCATCGACATACAACCGGCTTCGAGTTCCACATTGACAGGCTCGCCCAGTTGTTCGGCATGTTCAACGGTCTGGTTGAGCACGTTGTTTTCGTCGTTTTCGCTGAGGCGATAGGTTAAATGACCCAATTTGTGCGAGCCGGGAATGAACCGCATGCAGGCATTTTCGATATCGGCATCGTCAATGGCCAGCCACACGGTAACTGTTTTAGATGGGGTGATGGGCCAATAACTGGCATCTTGATGCCAGGAGACGCGTTTGCCATCGTTGGGCATTTTGCAAAAATAATGGGCACCCCATCCGATGACGTTTTCTCCAAGAATGTCTTTGACACAAGCCACAATTTGGGGGTGGGTGAGCAGGTCGTAGACTTTGCCGTATACAAGATGTGCCGAACTGATGGAATAGCTGTTGCCACCCTGGGCGATCACGCGCTGGAGCAGGTCGTCGAAATAGTGGCGGTGCTGAGCCATTTCCTGTTTGGAAAAGATGCGGATGCCTTTGATATAACCATCGCGGTTATAAGCGGCGATTTGTTCGGGGGAAAGCACTTTGGGATGTGTGGTGGTGCAAGGATAAAACTTCAGGTCGCGCGGTACATCTTCGACGCGGGTAATATTGGCTATGATGGCAAACTGTGTTTGACGGGGCATGCCCTTTCTCCTCATTTATGGTTTGCCTCAATGTATCAAATGAAGGCAAAGTCTGTCAAGCACAGTAAATATGGCCGACCTGTCGCATTATTTTGAAAGCAGATCAATAGAGGCTTCCGATCGACGTGCAAAATCTGAATTTTCCAACATTTGAACCGTTGATAACACAACAGCCCCCTGTGTCGTGTGCTGACACAGGGGGCTAATTTATTCCAGATTCTGAACCCGGCTGTTGTTATAGGCCCGCAGAAGGGCTACGTGTGTTCAGAACCGAGAATGGGGGGAAACCCTGATCATGCGATCATCTGTTTGATAGATTCGTAGGTAACTCCCATGGGGTTTAAAACCTGAGCCGATGCGGAATCTGGATCTTTTAATAGAGCCAGCAACAGATGCCCAATTTCGGGATCATCACATCCGAGCGCCTTTGCTTCTGCCTTGGCCTGGGTTAGAATATGTCCGGCTCGTGGGGTAACCGGTACATGGTTGCCAACGGGTTTTAATTTGGTATGTGTTGGGGTTAAATCTTCCACGGTTTGCCGAACGCGATCCAGATCGACACCATAAGCAGATAAAAATACAACAGCCTGTCCCTCTCTGAGCGCGCCGAGCAGAATGTGCTTGGTACCAATATAGGGGTGACCCAACCTCATCGCTTCTATGCGGGCACATTGCATGATATCTTTGATGGCACAAGGTTTGGAATCGATCATGATACTGCTCCCTGTTAACGATGATATTTCAAATTGAAAGGGCTATGTTTCTATTTTAAATAGAGCGCATCCCAAATCAGAACGTCAAGAAAAAAATTAGTTAATTTTTAAAATAAATATATTTTGATTAGAATATCTAATTTTCTTAAAATGCAAACTACTTCCTCATTTATTTCCATATTCTATGTAATACAGGAGTTTATGGAAGTCAGAGCGGGCATCGCCACATTGTTCTTTTTACAAGATTTGTCCATTTTAACACGGATCGACACCAGGTTCAATTTTCGATCAACTCGGCAATTCCCAATCCTTTTTCGCCCGCAATTGAATAAATGAGATATTTTTTTCCTTGCTCCACATACACATACGGATCTCGCACTTGATGTACGGGTTCATGGGATGCGCCTCCTTGCGACACTTCAATGGGCTGATGCACCCCTTC
>CAXNEV010000162.1:0-7859 GCA_964200925.1 Candidatus Latescibacterota bacterium
TTATCGGTCAAATCCGTGGGATATTGGTGTAGCGTATTCATCTTTATCCTTTCGTTTCAGGTGCTGTTGGATTACCTGAATTTGGACAGATGAATACGCATTTTCAATACTTTTTTTGGATGGCTACTTCTTTTTAAGACAGCTTCTTAGAAGTGGGTGCGCGTGTGCTGGATACGTATCACACACAAAGCAAGGAAGAACCCACCGACACCGAATTGGGCGCACTGGGCGTCAAGAACAACCCCAACATCAGCCCTCCAGCAACGGGCTACAACACACAAGAGCCGGGTGCGTGGGGGCCTTACAAGCTGGTGAAAAACATTCCGAAATCAGCGTTGTCGAGTAATCTCAACGGCGAATCCGACAGCGGCACATTCAAGTATGCGTTTAAGGACAAAAGCGATCTGGTGGCGTTTGGGTTCACCTACTATTATTATGTGGCGGCCTATGACAACGAACAGGGCAGCATTGCCGGACAGCCCTATACGTCGCTGGAAACACACAAGACCAATTTCAACGGTCGCACCGGATTGTGGCAAGGCACGTTTCACTATGCCACAGCCAACTCGTTTTACCCGGGTGGCAACAATCTTGAAGGACTCAAAAACATTGGGGCGGCTTTCATTTTGAAAGCACCATTGGCCGATCCGGGCACGCTGGTTGCGGGTACGAAACAGATTATTGTAAAGCCCAATCCTTACAAAAAACAGGCGTTGCACGATACGGGAACCGAACACAAGATTTTGTTTTACAATTTGCCGACAAATACCAAGATCACCATCCTGGACGTGTCGGGCCAAATTGTCGATGTGATCGATTTTAAAGGCACCAACCCGTTTGACGGCACGATGTTCTGGGATATGTTTTCTAAAGACGGTATAGAGGTTGCAAGCGGACTCTACATTTATGTGGCAGAATATCCGGGTGGCAAGCAGGTCGGGCATCTTTCGATTTTGCGATAAACACCTACCCCCCAACCCCCTTCCTGCGAGGAAGGGGGAGAACTGGGGCGGATTATTCATGTTCACAATTAATGTCGTGTCAATCACTTGAATGTTTACTGGAGGATCCAATGAAATTCCTCAAGACAATGCTGACGCTCGCGCTTGCAGCCTCGTTCATCGGTGGTGTTGCCGATGCGCAGGTGCGCAAGGCCGGTTTGACGGGAGCGAGCTTTTTGAAAATAGGTGTGGGAGCCCGGGCTGTGGCTTTGGGTTCTGCTTATACCACGGTTCGCAGTGATGTGAATCAGTTGTTCTGGAACCCGGCAGGCATTACGTTGAAAGAAGGCAGAACACAGGCCACTTTTACGTATAACCAGTGGATTGCCGACTTGGCCCATTATGCAGCCGGTGTGAGCCATGACTTTGGCACATGGGGCACATGGGGTATTGGTGCTGTGGCGATGGGTGTGAGCGACATTCCGGCAACTCGCGATGTGGTGCCGAGCTTTTTGTCGGCAACCTATAAGGGGTATGTCGATCCCAGAACCGATGCCACATATGATTATCAAGATATGGCTGTAAGCCTTACGTGGGCGTATCAATTTACAGATCGGTTGTCGATGGGTATTACCGGCAAATACATCAGTCAGAAGATTGATAGCGAAAGTGCCAATGCCTATGCCGTTGATGCCGGTGCGATTTTTGACATCGGATTCAAAGGGGCCCGCATTGGTGCCCGCATCAACAATCTTGGCAGTGATATGACGTATTATGCCATTGGGGCGCCGCTGCCGCTGATTTTCAGCGTGGGCACGTCCATTAACCTGTTTGAACAAGAAGAACAGGGCATGCGTTTTACGACCATGCTGGATGCCACCAAACCGCAAGATGGCGAGCAGTTGCTTTTTGCGGCCGGCGAATTTCAGATTATGAAATATTTTATGCTGCGCGGGGGTTACAAGTTTAACTACTCGGGCATTGTCGACAAAAAGACCGATGAAATTACCAAACAACAGGTCAGTGCCGACCGCACAGAAGAAGGTTATACACTGGGTGGGGGCATTGATTATCCGTTTGGAAATTATCGCATGGGTGTGGACTATGCCTATACGCAATTTGGCATTCTCGACAATGTACATCGCGTGACCCTCAACGTTGGTTTTTAACATGTGTTTGAGGTCGTAGGTTTTGAACATGGCCTCCGGGGTTTTTCTCCGGAGGCCATGTTTTTGAGGCGGGGATATACATGAATACATGGCTGGTGGGCAGTCATCAAGGACTATATGAAAGCCGTGACGGTGACTCGTGGAAACGGGTTCATGATTACGATTTTCGCATTACCTCAATTGTGCGCACGCCACAGAAGGTCTGTGTGAGTACTGGCAGTGGGTTGTGGCAAATTTCCGAACAACCCCTATGGATTCAACTTCACGATGAAACACTAACCGAGGTGCTCGATCTGGCATTTCTTCCGGGTGATCCGGGCATTGTGGCGGCTTCGACCTATGGTGTGGCCACCGGGTATCGCGAAAAAAATGGGGTGGTGCGCTGGGTTTGGCATTCGGACAGGTTGCCTGTAAATGCCCGTTATACCAACACCGTTGTGGCTGAAACGGCAAATCGCTGGGTGATTGGCACAGAAGCGGGTGTGCTGGTAACAGAAGATGCGGGAAAAACCTGGCAGCACAGCAATTTGATGGGGTGTGCTGTGCGGGTGTTGTATTGTGATGATCAAGGCTGGTGGGCTGGTACCGATGGCCGGGGCATTTGGACAAGTTGTGACGGGTTGAGATGGCAACCGTCGGGTGTGGGGCTTGATGGGGTGACAATTTACGATATTGCCCCTGCCGGAAAACGGCTGATTGCAGGCACGGATCGGGGTGTGGTGGTGGGGCATGGCAACGATGCATGGCTTGAAGTGGGTTTGCACACCTTTGTGGCGGCGGTGGCGGCACATCCTCAACACCCCGATTTCTGGATGGCGGGGTGTTTGCCGGGAGGGTTGTGGGTGACCCATTCGGGAGGGGCTGAGTGGCAGCAGGTTGCGGGGATGTCCAATGTCGAGGTTATTTTGCCTCCGGAGGGGATGGCGTGAGTTATCTGGATGAATTGGCCAAACGCGGCCAGCACATTTTGAACGAGGTGGTTCAACACCCGCGTTCTTTGTATGCCTGCCATGCTGTGTTGGCAGTTAAAAATGATGCCGAGCAGGTTGAAGACATTGTTTTGAACGTTTTTGGTGTCGAACATGCCGGGCCATTTGGGCGGATTGCCGCCGGAACGTTTGATGTTTTTGCCGCCATGCATCTGGCCTGTCGGTGGCAAGATCGGTTGACTTCCAAAACGATGGATCACATTCGCAAGGTGGTTGCCAGAGGGGTTCACCACCGGGGAAATACTGAAAATCACTGGTTGATGTATTACGTGGGCAATTTGCTGGCAACAGAACTGTGGCCCGATGAACCGATCTGGTGGAACGGCCTGTCGGCAAAAGTGATGCGCGATGAGGCTATGCGGTGGTTGATCGGGATGATGGATCGCACGGCGCGCACGGGCCACCACGAATACGATTCAACACAATATCACGGCTGGCATGTGACGCCCATGATTGCCCTGGCCGATCATGTACAGGATGTTTATTTGCGGGAACAAGCGGCAAAAACGGCAACATTGCTGATTGCCGATATGGCGCTGGAATATTTTTACGGGGCCTGGGCAGGGGGACACAGCCGGGAAGGGTATCGCGAAAATACGTGGCACACGGTGGGCACATCGGCTGCGCTGGGATATTATTATTTTGGCGATGAGGAAGGCGATCCCATGCACATTCAGGCGGGCATGTGTCCGGCGGTGACGGCATTTTATCACCCTCCTGAAATTCTGGCGCAAATTGCCAAAGATCGCAACACGCCGCATGTGATTCAAAAAACCAAAGCGCCGCGAACGATTTATCGGCATGTGGATGAGGAAGCAAAACCGGTGCGCAAATACACGTATCTGAGCCGGTCGTTTGCACTGGGTACGACACAGACGGGATTGCCGGGTGCGCCTGCCGGGCCAATAGATCTGGTTTCGTGGGATCTGACATGGAAAGGGCACAAACACGAGGGCAAAGTGGTTTGCAATCACCCCTATTTGAGTCCGGGGCGATTCAGTGCTTTTTTGAGCGAAGTGCCACAAAGTATTGGCCGGTCTGTGGCGGCACCCAAACCCTATTTGCAAAATCCGGATCGTTTTTTTGGCGCATCACCTTATGAACAGATGATGCAGCACCATGGGGCGGCGATCATTTTGTATCGCATTCCAGACGGTGATGCCACACCCTATATCAATTTGTTTTTGCCAAAAAATGTGTCGTGGACAGAGCGGGCAGGCTGGATTTTGGGGCATATTGAGGGCCGATTTTATCTGGCGTTACACCCCATTGGCCCCTATCGGTGGGAAGCAATTGCCGAAGACGATCATGTTCATGGGTGGTTGTTGCGCATTCTGGGGCATCACATTGGACTGGTGGTTGAAGCGGTTGAATGTGATGAGGTGGTTTCTCTGCAAGCTTTTGGCGATACGGTGACGGATGGCCGGTTGGATGTGAGCGATTGGGAAACGGATGGGGTGGTTTCTTATCGGGCGATGAATGGGCATTTGTTGGTGATGACGTATCATGGTAATCACTGTGTGGATGGTGAGCCGATTGACTATTCGTCATGGCCTTTATATGGTGGGCCGGGAATTGATGCACCCCTGGGCACGGGTGTGGTTGTGATTCGGCGAGGGGATGAAGAATTGCGGCTGGATTTTGATGTGGATGAAAATAAGCCGATGATTCCGATGCGGGTGATCGGGTAGATTTTTGTTCTTTTGCCTTCGGCGACTTACTTTTTGTCAACAGCAACAAAAAGTAAGCAAAAAATGCCGCCCCTCAAGTGCCGGGGTGGCTGATTTTCCGCGAATATCTTCAGAGGATGCTCAAAAGATATTGGCCAGTTGGGCGATGAAGGCGTTTCAAAAAGTGGTGCGAAACGGAATCGCGCGGAAAATCGCGAGTTGATTCATGTGAGGGTGGCACATTGTTGCAGTTTATACAGCGTGATTATGTGAATGGATCCAATGACCAGATATAATCCAGATGTATTTTTTAAGCGGGTAAAATGGTGGGGGTTGTGCCAGGCGGTACTGGTGTGTCTGTTGGGGTGGGTTATGCCGCTTTATGCGGATGAACTGACAGATCAGCTGCGCAGTCATGTGACCGTGTTGTCGGCATTTCAATCGCGAATCACAGGTTATCCAGGCAGTGTGCAGGCAGCAGATTATCTGGAAGATCCATTGCGCGAGATGGGGATTGGAGAGATTTATTCCCACCATTTCAAAGTGCCTGTACCGATGGATGAAGGGTTTGCCCTGACGGCGGGTGATGAAACGCTTCGGTTATACGGCATGTGGCCCAATCTGGTGCGCACGCCGACGTTGCCGATAGAGGGCTTGTCGGGTGTGCTGATTGACGGTGGACGGGGCGATTTGGCGGCACTGGATGGGGTGGTGCTTCAAGATCGCATTGTATTGCTGGATTACGAGTGTGGCGATCTGTGGGTGTCATTTTTTCACCTCGGTGTTCGGGCGGTTATTTTTCGCCATTCCAAAGTGGCCAATCGACAAGAAGCCGTGCAAAAGTTTCTCGATGTGCCGGCCCATTTGCCGCGTTTTTATGCAACACCTGATGAATCCGCACGGTTGACTGTTTTGGCATCACAACAAACAACAGTGCATGTGTCGGGGCGGATGACCTGGCAACATGCAACCGGGAGAAACATCATTGCAATTATTCCGGGTGTTGATCCGGCACTGGGGAAAGAAGCGATTTTTTTAAATGCGCATTTTGATGCGATGTCACCTGTGCCAGCACTGGCCCCTGGGGCGGCACAGGCCGCAAGTGCTGCCGGGCTTTTGGAATTGTTGCGCCATTTTAAAACAAACCCACCCAAACGCACGGTTGTGGCGGTGTTTACAGATGGGCATTTTCTTAATCTGGCAGGCATTCGGCCTTTTGTACCGATGATTCAGGTGGTCGCAGGGCAGCGCGAACGCGCATTTAAAACCTGGACAGCAGAAGAGACCGCGCTGATTGACCGGTTTGGGTCATTTGAGGTTCGGATGTTTATCGGGTTTGATTTGCTGGTTGGCAGTGATGCGCTTACAGTGACCAAACCGGGATTTCCGTATCGTTCGGCATTGCCCAATCCACCGATGATGAATCGGCTGCTGGATTTGGTAGCGGTTTATGAAAACGATGTACTGGGTGGGCGCAAAATTCTGGCCAATGGGATTCAGCAGGATTTGAGCCGACAGGGCATTGGGTCGATTCCAGAAACGGTGCCGTTTGAGGCATCGGCAATGGGATTGGCGGGTTGTCCAACGCTGCTTTTTACGACGCTTAATGACATTCGGACACAATTTGACAGTCCGCTGGATCGGGTTGAGGCGTTGTCATTTGACCATATGGCCGCACAAATCCGGTTTTTGACACATCTGGTGCCGGGTTTGATTAATGATGGGGATCTGGAGCCGTGGGACTGGAGCACCGATGCATTTGCCATGATTTATGGCGATGTGATGCACTATGGGCCGCGCAGTTATTTGCCCGATCAGCCCACGGGAGGTGCACTGGTGCGCGTGCGGTTGCGCAATCCAACCATGGCCGGGGTGCGCGGCGATTTCTGGACGGTGGCCGATGATTCGGGCAAGTTTGACGTGCAGGGTCTGGAAACAGCCAAGATTCTCTATACCAAAAATGTGCGCATTGAGGCCTATCGCCTCGATGCACAAACCGGAGCAGTAACCGATGCTCCCGACTGGGGTGTGAATGGCGAACGGCGTTTGCCCGAACGCGCTTTGAAAGTGTTGATGGATGATCCCGTTGAAGAAGTTCAGGTGGTGACCACGCGTGTGGCTGGCATAGCGTTGTTTGAGTTGTTTGACCCGCGCAATTTGTTAACCCCTGAACGCATTGAGTTGATCGATGCCGATTTGGAAGCCGAACCGCCGAATTTTGGGGCTTGTTTGCCCTTAACACCACCAGAAGTGGGTTTGTTTAGTTACAAAAATTATCTCGGTTCTCATGTTGAAACCACGGGTGTGGTTTTTGTCAAACCGGGTACGCGGTTTAAAGGGGTGATGTCCACCGGGCTTTATGGGTTGGGCCGACGGTTGTTGCTTTGGAACAGTTCTGAAGACCATCCCGAGGGGGTGGGTTATCCGGTTTTGCAGGAAACCCAGTTGTCTGAAACGGTTTATCACGTAGCAAAAGATTTTTCCTTTTTAAACGGTCAGCGCATTGCAACCTTGGAAAAACACGGGGTACGCAACCGCCGTTTGTCGGGTTTTCAAATGCAGACCGACACGTTGCTTGCACAGGCAAAACAGGCGCGCGACAAACACCACCACCGAATTTTTCTGGATCGCGCACGTCAGGCCTGGGCACTGGCGGCGGCGGCTTATCAGGATGTGTCGAGCACTCAGGCTGGTGTAATTCAGGGGGCGTTGTTTCTGCTGGCCGTGCTTGTGCCTTTTGCCCATTTTGCCGAACGCCTCATTTTTGGTTTTTCGGAGTTGCGGGGGCAGGTGTTCGGTTTTTTTGGTTTTTTTATCGCGGGTTTTTTTGCGTTGCGATATTTGCATCCGGCTTTTGAACTGTCGATTTCTCCGGCGGTGATTCTGCTTGGTTTTATCATTTTGACGCTGGGTTTGCTGGTAACCGGCATTGGCATTTCGCGCCTCAACCACGAACTCAAAGACCTGGCATCGGGGCGACGCGGCCAGGAGCGCAAAGATTTGCAGCGGTCGGGCACATTTTTAACCTCTGTGTCAGTTGGTCTGGCGCATTTGCGGCGGCGGCCTTTGCGCACGGGGTTGACATGTGCC
>CAXNEV010000163.1:0-7847 GCA_964200925.1 Candidatus Latescibacterota bacterium
TGCGTTATCCGGGTGAAGGCATGTTGCGCACCCGACAGGAGAATTTAGAGCAGGGCATTCCAGTTGAAGAAAAACAATGGCAGGACTTGCAGCAGATGGGAGAGGGCTGAAAGCTGATTGTTATCCGTTACGTAAATTGAATCCAGCATCTAAAAAAATTCAAAAGAGAGGAAACCCTATCCATGTCGTACCCCTTATTGCCAAGCGCCAATGCCGACGGGCTTCCTGTCATTCCCATGACAGACGAACAAAAATACATCTTCGATGTCAAAGGCTGGCTGTGTTTGTCCGGTTTGTTAACCGAAGACCAGTTAAGACCTGTGCGCGAACATCAGATGAAATTTTTATACGAACGCGATACTCTTCCACCAGAACAGCGCAACAACCACGGTGGCCCATCTCAAATCCTGCTCGATCACCCAGCCGTTGTGGGTGTGCTCAACGAAATTCTGTCTCACCAGCGCCTGGCCACCGAAGACTGTTACGGCTTCCGGTTTGATCACACCTACACCAGCCATCGCAAAGCCGGACACGACAACTTTCGACCACATGGCGGAGGTGGGTTTTTTAACTTCTGCGGCAATTCACACATCTATCAAATGCTACCGGGAAAAGTTCATGCCGGACTCACGCGCGTCGTTTGGGAACTCAACGAAGTGGGGCCCGGCGATGGGGTTACCATGTTTTTATCGGGCAGTCACAAAGCGGCCTATCCGAGGCCCGAATCGCTCAGTGGGCGAGACAGTGCCCTGTGGGAAACCTACACATGTCCTGCCGGTTCTGTTGTCATATTTACCGAAGCATTGTGCCATACGGGCACAAAATGGATCAATGAAACCCGCGACCGATTGAGCCTGTTCACCTGTTATAACACCGTCAATGCCAAATGGGGCAAAGGCTGCCCTTCTCCAGAAGTGATTGCCGCCATGGCCCCCAAACGCCAAACCCTGTTCCGGGGCGTTTGGCACGGCATGAACGATGTGCCAAATGTGAACAAATATTATGACGAGCCAAACTGCGCGGTTTAAGATGTGATTTCTCTAAAGGCTTTCATATCAAAACAAAAAGCCAACCTGTGAAGGTCGGCTTTTTGTTTTGTATCATGGGTTATGATTCTTTTGGCGTTTCGATGGGCAGATCGGGTCGGTCGCCCCATTCTTTCCAAGAGCCAATGTAGTTGCGCACATTGGGATAACCCAACAGGCGCAGGGCCAGATAGGTGTGTGCAGATCGGTAGCCACCCTGGCAATAACAGGCGATGGTTTTGTCGGGAGTAACACTGAGGGGTTCATACATGGCCTTAAGTTGATCGGCAGATTTGTAGGCTCCGGTTTGATCGAGATTATCTATGTATTCAATGTGTTTGGCACCGGGAATGGCCCCTCCGCGTGCGGCGCGGACGATGCGACCATAATATTCACCGGCACTGCGGGTATCCATGGGCACAAAATCTTTTTGACCCAACGCATCGCGCATTTCGTTGGCGCTGATGAAGGTATGGGGCACCGGCGCTATTTTGAAGGCGACGTGTTCGGGCTTGATGCAGGCGGTGGTGGTTTCATAACCTGCTTTGACATAAGCATTCAGACCGCCGTCAAGTACATGAACGTCTTTGTGGCCAAAGTATTCGGTGAACCAGTAGCCGCGTGCGGCGCGCATGCCCGAGTCGTTTTCATAGAAGACAACAGTTTTGTCGAGCGTCACGCCGCGATTGCCCAAAAGCAGGGCAAACATGGCCATAAAAGCTGCAAAAGGGGCAGGGGATGTATCGACCAAACTGATGCCATAGAGATCCCAATGAACAGCGTTGGGAATGTGGCCGACGGCAAATTCGTGGGTTTCACGGGTGTCGATGATCACGATATTTTTGTCATGGATGCGTTTTTGGAGGTCTTGTGGCGTGAACAACAATTCGGGATGTGTGTATCCTTTGTAAGACATTGGAGGATCTCCTGTGGTGATTGGTGTGGCTCAACTGGAAAACCTTTGTTGACAGAATATTGGATTTGCACTGATATTTGTACTAACCTGAAAAATTAGAGACCGTCTCGCTTATTTTTAAAAGGAGAATCTATGAAAGGCATTTTGCTGGCCGGCGGTTCTGGCACGCGGCTGTATCCCATTACGCGTGTGGTGAGCAAACAGTTGCAACCTGTTTATGACAAACCCATGGTTTATTATCCGTTGTCGGTGTTAATGCTTGCGGGCATTCGCGATGTGATTTTAATTTCAAGCCCTCATGATTTGCCGCGTTTTAAAGAGTTGCTGGGTGATGGTTCGTGGCTTGGGATCCATATTTCCTACGTAGAGCAACCTCGACCGGAAGGCATTGCGCAGTCGTTTGTGTTGAGTAAAGATATTATTGGCAATGACCCCGTGTGTCTGATTTTGGGCGACAATATTTTTTATGGGCATGGCTTGAGCGAAATACTCAATCGGGCTGGCAAGCTCACAGAAGGAGGATTGGTGTTTGGGTATCAGGTGCAAGATCCCGAACGGTATGGCGTGGTGTCTTTTAATAAAGAAGGCCATGTGCTGGACATCGAAGAAAAACCAGCCAAACCCAAATCGCGATATGCGGTTCCGGGGCTGTATTTTTATGACAATCACGTGGTGGACATTGCGTCCAATTTAAAACCTTCGGCGCGTGGTGAATACGAAATTACCGATGTCAATCGAACCTATTTACAACGCGGCCAACTCAAAGTTGAATTAATGGGCCGCGGTTATTGCTGGCTCGATACAGGCACGTTTGAATCGCTACATCAGGCAGCCAGTTTTGTGCAGGCCATTCAGGAGCGCCAGGGATTGAAAATTGCTTGTGTGGAAGAGATCGCCTATCGCAGAAAATATATCGATGCTGCCCAATTGGAAAAACTCGCGGCAGATATGTTAAAAAATAGCTATGGGCAGTATTTGATGAATTTGTTGAAGGATGATGGGATTTAAGATTTTATCACATCTTTATGGGATGCATGGTGTGCCAGGGTGTGGCTTGTTCGTAGGCATGGGCAACGGCGAGAATGGTGGCTTCATCGTAGAGATTGCCCAGAAATGACAGGCCTCTGGGCATGCCATTTGAAAAACCGCATGGCAAAATCACAACCGGATGTCCTGTGAGATTGGTAATAGTCAGGCTTGACCGTCCCTGTCTGGGAATGAGAATAACATCATAGTTTTTCATAAGGTCATGCATATCATGCATCAATCGGGTGCGTATGCGCTGGGCGCGCAGATAGTCAACCGCGGGAATGGCGCGGGCGGCGCGCAAATTATCGGGCCATTGGCTTTTGTCTTTTTCGATCATAACATCGAGGTCGCCATTTCGGACAGCGTCGTCAAACATGGCGGCGGTTTCGACCATTAAGATCATCGAGAGGGCATCGGTTGGGTAAACGGGCAACACAACCGGTTTCAGATTGGCACCCAGTTGGCGCATAACATGTAAAGCGTTTTCATACAGGCCGTCGGGATCGTCTCCGGCGGCTTCTTTATTAAATTCGTTTTCAAGATATCCCATGCGCAACGTTGACAGGTCAATACGGGGTTGATAGGTAAAAGGCGCGTTGACAACGGATCGGTCTTTGCCATCGGGGCCGAGGATGGCGTGAAAAACAGCGGCACAGTCTTCCACCCGTCGGCACATGGGGCCAACTTTATCCATGGTCCAGCTTAAGGCCATTGCACCGTAGCGACTGACTCGACCATACGTGGGGCGCAGGCCAACCACACCACATGTATGGCTGGGCGAAACGATGGAGCCGTGGGTTTCTGAACCGATGCTGAATCCCACCAATCCGGCGGCGGTGGCCGCACCAGGGCCTGCTGAAGAACCGCTGGCCCCGGTTTCTTTGTTATAGGGATTGCGCGTCATGCCAGCAAACCATGTGGGGCCAGAGGCCAGTGCGCCCAGAGAAAGTTTGGCAACAAGAATGGCTCCGGCTTTTTGCAGCCGTTCAACCACAGTGGCATTGATGTTGGGAACCTGATCCTTAAATGGCGTGGCCCCCCAGGTGGTACAAATGCCTTTTGTGGACAACAAATCTTTGGCACCCCATGGAATGCCGTGAAGGGGGCCGCGATAACGGCCTTTGAGAATTTCATGTTCGGCTTTTTGAGCCTGTTTGAGGGCCAGTTTTTCAGTAAGCGTAACCACACATGTCAGGTCGTTGCCATAACGGGCAAGGCGGTCTAAATACACCCTCGTCAGTTCAACAGGCGAGATTTTTTTGTTCTGAATTAACCGTGACAGCGCCGTAACCGGAAGAAATGCCAGATCTTCATCTGCAACAGGGCGCGTGCTTTCGCCGGAGCTGAAAACACAGGATTTCTTTTTCCCTTTGGGCGGTGTACTGGGCACAAAAACGAGAGGGGGTTCAACGTCATAGGTCAACGGCACATCGCGCAAATCGGCATATTGTCGCATCTGGCGTTCGATGCGGTTGCGCACCGCAGCGCGTTTTGTGCCGGGCAAATTGGATAGGCGGTTGATGCCGTTGATGGCCTGATCAATGGCGGCATTCTCAGACTCTGTTATGTCATTGAGAAAAACGTGCCGGATTTCGGTGTTGATATCCGGGCTGCCTCCAATGCCTTTGTCTCCGTGGGTGTAGAGCAACTGGGGCACTTCCACCTTGTTGTGTCCGGTGTGGCGCTCAAGGCTGGGCAGCCAGTTGGGCACCGTGGGTTCTTCGGGAGAAATGCGATAGGTGTTGAAGGTTTCGCCAAGATCGCGAGAAGTAAAGAGCACAATTTCATTGGTGGGATCGGCCCAGTCTCCGCCGCGTTTACACACAACACCGGCAAGATACAAAATGTCGTGATCCGACATGCTTAACACACAGCGATCCGACATAGCGCATTCCCCAACGAGGGCTTCTGCTATGGGGCGCAAGGGAGTGACCTGCCAGGCGTTTTTGCGCCAGCGGTAAAAGAACGTTTCATGAACGCCTTCTTCGCGGCGGTTCAGTGTGAAATAAGGGCGGCCCAATCGATCACAAACCACCGGGCTCGTGCGCACATCCAGCCCTTCATCAAATTCGATGACGCAGGGCGAATCGGGTGTAACGGGAAGGGAGAGTGGTTCACCAGAAACAGTCTTCCATGTTTGACCGCCATCGAAAGATTTCATGATGCCAAACCCACGGCCTTTGATGTCCTGGAGATTGTCTGGTGTGGCACGCACAATGTGGAAAGACAGATACAGGTCATCTCCACATGTATGAATGGCGTTTTCGTAATGGGTATAAGCGGGTGGGCCCTGGCCATCAACCAGTTTCACGGGAGATGACCAGTCGCCCGTGAGGGCGCGTTGTTGATAAAAAATACCCCAGGGGCGTTCGCGTTCATAAGCTCCGCGATAACAGGCGTGAAGCACATCGTGGCGGTCGCAGATCAGGCTGGGGTAAGTGGCATTGACGCCACCAAATGAAGGAAGTGTTTCCCAGGAAGAAACATCATTTGGATGGGTACTTTTAACATGTTGCATGGGGTTGTGATGCGGCCCAAAAGCGAGGTAGAGATGGCCTTTGGAATCCAGGGTCATTGCCGCACCGGCGTGGTTGTCAGTACCATCCCCAACAAAAATGGGCTGTGACCATGTCTTTGATGCCTGGTCATACGTCGCTGTATAAATTTTGTGGATCTGATCGAGCCACACCACATGGGTTTTGCCTTCATGCGTCACGATTTTGTTGCTCATGCCATAGGCCGTGCCGCGTGTGGAACCGGTGGTGGAAAGGGTGGTGTGGGACAAGGTCATGGTGTTTTCTCCCAGTGTGCGGCATGCAACAGGGTAATGGTGTTGCAGGTTATGGCGGGATAATCTCGAACGGTGATGGCATTTTTGGTGATGGATTCAATTTCGTAGCCTGTATCGGCTGCCAATAAGTAAGTGCCGGGCAAAATGCCTTCAGTCAGATTTTCTGTGAGATAAAACGTGCGACCTGTGACGGAGGCAACCCGAAGGGTGGTTCGATTTTGAGGCAGTGTGAGGGTTTGGGTGCCGCATTTGAGTGTTGTGCCATCAAGCAGGTAGGCCCGTTGGAGGTTTTTGGCTGTGTCGAAAGAAGCAAAAGCAAAGGTGCCAGTGAGCGCAATATCGCCGATTGTATGTGTACCATTGGGAGCAGAGAAAATATAATCGGTTGCACCATCGCGTTCGACAACCATGCCGATGGCACCTGTATCGGGGTTGTGGTGCAGGTGCATATTTTGGATAGGTGACCGTTTGCCCGCATAAGGCGCGATGATGGCGGCATAATGGCTAAATGGTTTGCCTGTGCGCTCGGCCATAATTTGCTGAACGGGAGGAGCGTGTAATTCGGCACCAGAGTCAGAACGCCAGCCGGGAGCATCGGCGACAAGAAGGCGGTCTATTGGACTAAGCAGGGTGAAGTCAAGATGGTGGTCATTATCTTGATAGGTGGCAGTGAACGGATTTTGGGGAGTTGCTTCACGGATATTGTTTAACCATTCGATGGTTTCTGCAGAGGGATTCAACGCTGTGCCAGACAGGTTGGTGAGGTGGCCACTGCCGTGAAAGCCATAACGATGCTGTTGACCACCTCGCACGCGGAAAAGATCAACGGCATAAGTCCCGTCAGGTATTTGAATCAACACACATGTTCTTTGATACAGGTCGCACTGAGAATACGGGTTGGCAGAGGCCTGAACGATTTCGATGCCGGGGCCCGTGCCAAAAAGTTCCAGGGTTGCAGGGGTTTTGTTGCCCACCTGCCCCTGGCCATCTACGGTGACAAGGTTGTGTGACAGCGTGCTTTTGGTCCAGGCATTGCGCGGGTCATCCCAAATGTAGCCCCGGTCGGGCACCAGTTCACAACCGTTTGCAATATAGAGGATGCCCAGCGTGTCGTAATGCCGATGGATGCCAAAGGCGGCACCGTTTAAGTAAAAAGCTGTGTGGCGGCTGTGTTTGCCACCGCGCAAAACAGCCACATGCCAACCGGGAAACCACTCGGTGCGGTGGGGCAGTTCCTCGATGTGTTCAACCATGAGGTTTGGATCGCGGTGCCAGAGGGCGTATTCGCTGCCAGCTTCGGAAAGAGGTGTGCCCTGTATTTTTTCGAGCAGACCAGCATAACGGTTGCCGTAGTGGGCGGCCAGCACTTCGGCATAGATGGGGCTGATGGTGCTGCCCTTTCGGGAGTCGCCAATAACGGGGTATTGCAAATTGGGATCGAGCTGGCGCACCATGCTTTCCAGCGCGAGTCGGTAGCGGTCAAAATGCTGGAAAGGATTCAGATCTTTGAGGTGTGGTTCACCTTTATAATCTTCGGGATCGGAATAACCAAACAGCAGTTCGGGAATTTCGCGCATGAGGTTTAGGTGCATGGTGGAATAACCAGGGGTTTCTTCGCAGAAGCCATCAAAGTGATAGCTTTTTTCAAGCAGGGCTTCAAACCCTTCAATGGCACGGCGCATGCTTGCCGGGCGGTTAAAGAGAATGCCCACGGCCGCGCTGAGGGCGCGACCGGGGCCGCATTTGTTGTTGATTTCGTTCCAGTTTTCGGTGTCGTCACAACCGGCCAGAAGGAGGTCGTGAACGATGCGGTGATCCATTTGTGGGGTGATGATGGGGGTGCCATCGGGATGTTTGGCTTCTCGGATAGAATCATAAGCATAAACAACACGCAAGAGGGTGCCCCCATCAGAACCGCTGCACCCAAAACGGCCTGCACCCCAGAAGCCGTTGTTTAAAATGGCGTGGTCGCCTTCGTGATGGCGGCCTTCAAAAGTGGTAATGATGGTTTCAACAGGGAAGTGCCCTGCCCGGGGGTCTTTGCCCATAGATATGGCGGCTTCGGCGGGCGAGCAATCGGCATAGG
>CAXNEV010000164.1:0-7830 GCA_964200925.1 Candidatus Latescibacterota bacterium
GCGCCAATAGCTTCTAAAATCTCGAGCTTATAAGGCTCGTTCATCTCGGAAAACAACGCAGCGGCCTCATTGCGACTGACTTCCTCGCGAACAAATGGCTGGTCTTCTTTGGCGATTTCCAGCATCCGCACTTCTATTTTTTCCAACTCTTCAGGTGTAAATGGGCGCGCCACATCAAAATCGTAATAAAACCCGTTTTCAATGGGTGGTCCAATGGTCACCTTGGCATCGGGGAACAAATCCTGCACGGCCTGTGCCATCATATGCGCCGTGCTGTGCCAATAAACCTCTTTGCCATCATCACTTGAAAATGTTAAAATCCCAATTTGTACATCATCGGTCAACCTGTAATTCAAATCAACCGGTTTGCCATCTACCTTGCCAGCCAATGCGGCACGAGCCAACCCAGCGCCAATTGATTCGGCAACCTGCAACACTGTGCTGCCTCGTTCAACCGTTTTGGTTGAGCCATTGGGAAGCGTTATTGTAATGGAACTTTGATCGGCCATGGGAAAATAAAAAACGCGCAAATACCGTCTGCGCGCAAAATCGAAAATCGAAGGTGTCAGGTGCGCAGATCAACCGGCAAAGACGCTCCTCGGCAAGAGGTCTAAACATATCAAAAACGGTATAGTTGGGTAAATCTATCACATGCCATTGTTCATGTCAAGGGAAAACTCCATACCGCTTGCTGAATCAAAGCCTTCTGTTTAAAACAAACATAACAAGTAAAAACAATGTGTTATACTCATAACCGGGTCAACACATAAAATGTCTCATTGGGGAATGACACAGTGTGAATCTGTCGATTCCCTTCATGAGCCATTTTGCGAACCACCCCATCATAATGTGCCACCATCCCCTTATTTTTGCCGCCAAGAGACTGTGCCGGAAAGGATAGAATAACGTGCGGGACTAACAAGTCTTGTAAAATTCGAGCCCCCACCCCTTTTTCTTGCTGCTCAAGGCAAGGCACCGTTTTCAATAACAAAACCACATCGGATTTTACCGCTGGCACAGCCACCAATACGTCGCCACAAGACACCGTGCCGTAGATGTGCATCTGCTTAAAAAATCGCTGCATACAACCAATCAGTTGTCCATCAATATCACATGCATCATACCGCACTCCTTGCAGATCCATCCAGGGCCAGGCAAAGGGATTTAGGCCGCAGGCCAGATCCATTACAGAAGTTGGCCGTCCCGTTATTTTCCACAGGACAGGAAACACATCGGCCAAAAAGTCAAGCCGTTCAGCAGAGGACACATGCTCGCGCAAAATGGTTGCGCAAACAGGTTTTGGATCGTGGATGTCCAGATCGTCCAGCAACCGGTCAATGCGCCCCACATGGGTTGTGCCCACATAAGCGCCATACACCTGGTGCAACTTGCGTTTGGCCGCTTTGGTTGCCGTTTTCACATTTGGATAACGCGCCAATGCCCAATCGGCCATGCGCTTAAGCGTTTCGTCACACAAATCGCGATATTTCTTGCTTTGCTGCAGTTGCGCAACGATCTCGTTTGTCATGCGCCAAGTCTTTCCATCACCCTTGCATAAAACCGCAAATTGTGAAGCGTGGCCAACCGAAAGGCCAGCGTTTCATTAATCTCAAACAAATGATGCAAATACGCCCGGGAATAATGCCGACAACACGGCCCATCACAGGTGGCATCAATCGGTTCGGCATCGCGGGCATACCGTTCGTCACCAATATAAACATAACAATAAAACTCACCGTCCAACCGTTTGGATGCATCCTGAAAAGTGTATAACCGTTTCTGGCGGGCATCGCGCGTGGGTAAGGTGCAATCAAACGTGTCGTAACCCATGCGGAAAGCCGCCACGATATTTTTGGGTTTGCCAATGCCCAATGCGTGTTTGGGCGCTTCTTTAGGCAACAACTCGGCCACCCAGCCCACCGCATCTACCAGCCCGCCATCATCTGCAATGGGCCACCCACCATATCCAAACCCATCAAAACCAATTTCAACCAGACGAGACGCACACTCGTATCTGAGCGCCTTGTTCTCTCCCCCTTGCACCACGGCAAACAGCTTGGCCCCAGGCCGATCTGCAACACGCCGGTCAAACTCGGCTTTGCACTTTGCCGCCCAATCCACCGTAAAATCCACACTCAACCGCTGTGTTTCACCATCGGCATCGGGATGGGTGCAATAATCGAGGCAAAACATCACATCGGCCCCTATCTGAAACTGTTTTTGGATGCACTTTTCAGGCGTCAAAATCTGTTTTTTTTCCTTTCCAAGCCGATAGGTAAACCCCTTTTGCGTAATACTGCCCGCTTTTGGATTCTCCGCAATCAACGAAAACACCTGAAACCCGCCCGAATCGGTCATCACGGGTCTTTGCCATCCCATAAACCGATGAATCCCCCCCAGTTGCTGTACCACTGTTGCACCGGGCTGTGACGACACATGAAGCGCATTGACCATCAATGCCGAAATCCCGCAATTGGCCACATCCTGCGCATCCAGCGACCGCACCACGCCTCGTGTGCCATCGGGCAAAAAAGCGGGAAAAACCAACACTCCATGTGCTGTTTCAAGAGATCTCAAAAATAAGGTCCATTCCGGTTACAAGTCGTGGGTCGAGAACCCAAAGTTATGAAACTATGGTTTTCGACCCGTGACTGCCTTTAAACTTCATCTAACCCCAAACCCATCAAATTTGCCATGCGTTGTTCTTGTTCGGCTTCATACAACCGCCAGATCACACGCAAACCCTGCAAACTGCCGCACCCATCAGTTAAAGGCGTTTGTCCTGTGGCAATACAGTCGAGAAAATGCGCCATCTCATTTTCCGTGTGTTTGCCCGATGCCGATTCCAGCAATACAGTTTCTTCGCCGCGCAAAATATGCACCAGCTTATGGCTTGAAATATCGGCCTCCAGCAATCCTTCTGTACAATGGGCGTGAATTGCATAGCGCAACCGCGTACCACGTGCGCCCCATGTGCCAAAATGATATCCCAGTCGCCCATTTTCAAACTCAATGGTCACATTGCTTGTTCCTTCGCGCGCCATCCAGGGCGTGCCAAAGTTGGTTCCCATATGCATGCCGCGCATGGGCCGTCCCAAAAACCACAACAACAGATCGATATAGTGACAGCCGTGACTGAACAACTGACCACCGCCCAATTTCTCCTTGCTTGAAGCCCAGTGATCGGGTGGATACCGCGTGAGTTGTTCCGTCCAGATCGACACCTGAAACACATCGCCATACACCTTTTGATCCAACAATTCTTTCAGCCGAACCACAAGTGGGTGAAACCGCATACAATAGGCAATCATCAACACCTTCTTGGATGCATCGGCCACCTTGATCAATTCCTGGCAGGCCACCTCATAATTGGCCATGGGCTTTTCCAGCAACACATGTTTGCCGGCTTCTAAACACGTTCGGGCAATTGAATAATGCAAATGATGTGGCAATGCCAGAAGCACCGCATCCACATCGGCAAGAACCTCGCGATAATCCGTAGCAACCTTTGCCCCTGGAAATTGCAGGGCAACAGCTTCGGCCTTTTCTTTTACCAAATCCACAGCAGCAGTCAGGATCACACGATCTTGCAACGTTTCAAACCGCCGCATGTGCGTGCCCCCCATCCCCCCACATCCGATCATGGCCAGTTTAATTTTTTCCATTTTCTCTTCCTCTCCCCGCAGTTTAGGCGACCCGCCTGATTGCAATCACTGTGCTTTTATTTATTCTTGTACTTTGTACACCCTTCCGCTGTGTTGTCCACCTACAGGGTCGCCCCTTCACCCTGCCTTTCACGGCAACTGCAACACTTTGTGAATCCGGCACGACAACCGCCAGTTTGGGTGGCGCGACAAAATCTCCAACACCTTGTGAATATACTCTGATTTGCTCGATTCGGGTTGCAAGAAAATGTGCTCTGCCCGATCTTCTTCTACCAGATCCTCTCGAAACGTCTTTCCCACCACGTATTTCAGTTCGGTAATATACGTTAACCCATCGGCAATTTTGCGATGTTTGGGAGACACGGTCCAGTGATGGATCAAGTTATACAGTTCAGGATCGGGATCCACTGTGCCATTGGTTTCTATGTGCAATTGATACCCGGCATCAACAAGCACCTGACACAGCGGGGCAATATTTTGCCCCAGTGGTTCCCCCCCTGTCAAACACACCCAGCGCGCCGAATGCCGCTGCACTTCCGCCAGAATTTGTCCCACAGCCATCTCTTCATAAGAGTCAAACTCGGTGTCACAAAAAAAACATCGCAAATTGCATTTGGACATTCGCACAAACGTCGTGGGTTGCCCCACGCGCAAACCTTCCCCTTCAATCGAATAAAAAATTTCATTCACCTGCAAAACCGTTCCATCATCGCGCCATACCGGCATGATATCTTCTGCGGCAGCAGGTATCAACTGAAGCAAATTAAAATCTTCGGCCAATCGAAACTCCTCAACAATTGCCAATAGGATTCTGTCTCCTTGCAAGAGTAATATATCCCTCGGCATCATTCTTTGCAAGACTGTGTCCAAAGACCTTGACAAGTGGCCAACACATATAGATCATGGATCAATTAAAAATTGAGGACATTCTGAAACATTGTCGGAAAAGTTTGATGGCAGACCCCATCTCTCACCATTGTCTGTGGTCTTTCGTCCAATTTGATTGACAACACCGATTTTTCGCCAATCTGTCGGGCGAACAAATTTTAAAACCCAAAGGACATCCCCATGTACACCTATGAATCCATTCTCAAATCGCAAGTTGCACGGGTTAAAACTGCCTATTCACGCCAAATTTTAGACCGTTCTCTCCCTGCCTACGGCGCATTTCTCTCGCCGCGAAGTGGCAACCATCCCAATGCCGACCATGTCAGCAATGCATCAGATCTGGCCAGTGCATGTTATGCCTTTTTGGCCGAAGGGTCAGAACTTGAAGGGGATCGCGACCTTCTTGACCGCATTCGTTTAAGCATGGATTTCCAGCGCCGCTGGCAGCGCCCAACAGGTCTCATTGATCTTGTCTCTGTCAACTGGGAATCGCCACCCGACACGGGCTTTACCGTGCAACTCCTGTCCCCGGCCGTTGAAGCCGCACGTCAAAAGGCCAAAACCGGCCAGGCAGGTGCCAGCGAAATTGCCGACACGCTGGGAAAATATGTACACAGCGCCGCCGAAGGCATGATCCATCGCGGGTTTCACACCCCCAACCACCGCTGGGTGGTGTGTTCTGGCCTGTCTCAAGCCATGTCGCTTTTTCCCGATTTGCAAGCACAAGACTATATCGAAAACATTTTGGCCGAAACCATCGACATCAATGCCGATGGCGAATTTACCGAGCGTTCTACCGGGGTGTACAATGCCGTGTGCAACCGGGCCTTGCGTTTTATGGCCGACTGCTTGGACAAACCTGAGTTGCTCGATCCCGTGCGCAAAAATCTCGACATCATGGCCCACCTCTTTCACGCCGATGGGTCGGTGGTCACGTCCATTTCCAATCGGCAAGATCGCGGCCTGCGCGTGGTTCCAGTAAGCATTGCCGATTCATTTTTTGACATGGCCCAGCGCGACAACAACGGCACCTGGGCACACATTGCCTACAACCTCGTATCAAGCGGCGAAGACGCCATGCACAGCCCCTGGCTTATCCAGCCGTTTATGCAACACCCGGAATACCGCAACAACACGCTCAAACGCACATCCTTGCCCAACAACTTTGCCCGACACTATCCTGTATCAGGTCTGTGGCGCGTCAAACGCGACAAGCTCTCGGCCACAGCCGCCACAGGAAACCGCGCTGTTTTTTCGGTGCGTTATGGTGCCATCAATCTCAAAGCCATCAAATTTTCCGGCACCTACATGAACACCACCAACTTTGAAGCCAACACCATGGAAGCCATCAAAAACGGCGTTCGACTCACCCAAAAAGGGGCCAACCGCCGCACGCCCGGTTATGAACTGCCGCTGGGCAAACCCGTACCTTTTGGTCAATACGGGAAAATACGTGAAACCCGACAGCGTTGGACGTTGCCCGAAATTGACCTTTCGCTCGACATTGTGGAAGTTAAAAACGGCTTTGACTTGCATTACCAAACAATAGGTGGCCTCGACAAAGTGCCCATTGAAATCGAATGCACCTTTGAAGGGCCTGGCGAATGGGAAACCGACCGCGATGTGATTTTGGTGGACAACGGACAAAGCGCCATCCTCAAATCGGGATATGGCATCTTTCATCGCGGCGATGAAGGCATTTCCATTGGCCCCGGATCAGGGATACACCGACACTGGGAAATGCGCAACTCCGAACCCGATGTCAACAGCTTCCGCGTATTGGTCACATTGCAAACGCCTGTTGATTACACCCTTGAAATTCGGTATGGCACCTGGTCTATTGCGTCAAATCAGATCATCTGAATAATAAAATGAAAACCAGCCCCTCCTCGAAGCGGGAAAGGGAGCAAAAAATGCTCGTAACATATTCTGTAATAAAGCATGACTCTCCCTTCCTTTCAGGAAGAGGGCCGAGGGGTAGGTCTCGATAGCCCCTTAACTTCATGCCATTGATCTAAATAATCAGCGAGTCATTCGCCTATTCTTTCAGGAGCAATCTATGCACCCATTTAACGAACTTGATGTGCCCGAACACAAAGTGGGCATTCACTGGTTTGGTCAATCGTCTTATGCACTCAAACACCCCGATGGCACTGTTATCCAAATCGACCCTTATTTTCCACGTGAACGGTCGCCCGAACAGTTTATGCATCTTGACTCACCCCTGAATGAAACCACGCTCAAAACCGACTTTGTTTTGCTCACGCATAACCACGGCGACCACACCTGCATGGAATCGCTCAATCGCATTCATGAAGCCTTTCCCGAATGTCGTTATATTGGCCCATCCGAAAGTGTGGCCAACATGAAACAACATGGCATCCCCGAAAATTTGATCAAAGAAATCTCAGCCGAAGACGTGGTCACACTTGGCTCAATGGTTGCGCATGTCGTGTGGTCAAAACCCCCGCAAGGCGCACCTGTTGACGGCATCAAACCACCCGATGTGCAACACCTCGGTTTTGTGATCGAAGTGGGTCGCGTGCGTGTGTATATTTCAGGCGATCCCATCAATACATTCTATAAATACAAAGAACTCATTGAACCGGTTGCCGCCCTACAACCCGACATCGGTTTTTTGACCACACACCCCAGCGAAGGCGAATTTCCCTTTTTTGCAGGAAGTGTGGAGATGGCCCTTGAACTCGGGTTGAGTGCCGCGGTCCCCGCACACTATCAATGTTTTGTCAAACGCAATTACGATCCCCATGAATGGGCCGCACAATTTCCAACCGAAGGCCCGGAAACCATTATCATTCCCTATAATCAGGCCATTGTTTATCCGGCATAGAAGGTTTTAAAGAATTGTTCCCATAAAAAGAGCGAGGCGATAAATCACCTCGCTCAACTCCCTGTCGCGCCGGGATAAATCCCTGCGCTACCACAACAAGCCCCTGTGGGGCTAAACCCAGCCCGGTTTACCGGGCTTTTTATTTGAGCAAGGTCCTTCATGACCTCGCTTTCACCGCCTTATACGTATGGTTACAATCAACCCACATTTTGCCTTTACCCCCCCCTTTTTATGGATGTATTACAAACAGCCCCAGCATCTCCTCAAAGGGATCAAAATCGCGGTCATTGTGCAACAGGGCATGATCGTTGCGCAGACAAAAAGTTGCAATTAAACAATCAATGGTTTTGCGAACGGTAAAACCGTGAGACCGAAGGTGGCGATAATTTTCAGCAGCAACCAGTGCCAGTTCTACACCCCCGGTTG
>CAXNEV010000165.1:0-7724 GCA_964200925.1 Candidatus Latescibacterota bacterium
AGTCATCGGTGGCATAGGCACCATTGTAAAAACCCACTTCTGTCAGGGGCAAATGCGCACGGGTCGTGAGGGTGTTTTCTGCCGGGTTTGTCGCGGCAATGGGCACACGGGCTGTTTGGAGATGCTGTGATCCAAAACCGAGCATGAGCGTTTGGCCTTTTTGTTCGGCATGAAAAATGCGCAGGCCGCTGGTGCGGTGTGTCCGGTGAGGAACGCTGTCTGTTTCAACGCTGACGAGGAGTTCGCGGTGAATGAGTTGAGACAGATCCTGAGGCACTGTTTCGGGGTGGTCTGTGGTTATTTCAACGGCATTTTGATTGGGATGCAGCGCTGTGACCGTGCCTGTGATGTCGCCTGGGCATGTGAGGTGACACATGTCTTTTTGCAATGTGCCACCGCCAAATAATGAAGCGCGTTTGGGCGTGCCGTTTTTATCACAGGTGAGCACCCCCAATCGCCCGCAAAAAGTGATGCCCCCTTCCACCTGGACGGTTGTTTTTGGATTGCGAGAAGAGATGACGATGTCTGTTTTTTCACCGCGATCAATGGCAATGGCAATGGCACTTCCCGGCGGTGAAACAGTAAGCTGGCGTGCCGATTGGATGGGATTGGAACCCGTGTGCGGGATGAAGAGGGAGACAAATGTGCTGGATAAATTTTCGCCCGTGCGCCGGGAGATGAGGTATTTCAGAACAAGTGGGCTTTGCGGTCTAAACGGCGGAATGCCATCACCCACAAAGAGGTTTTCTTCATCGATTGGGATGTGCAAAATGGAAAAAGAGTCGGTTTGATCCAGTTGCCAGGTGGCTTGCCAGCATGTTTTGGCACAGGTCTGTTGCGGGTTTTTGATGTAGGAAAACCCACTGCCGCGATAGCGATTGAATCCGCGTGCATCCGGGCGGTTGAGTTCGGGGTCATCATAAAGCTGAGCATACGGGATGTGAGGGCCAGCCAATGTGCCCGGTGCCGGGTCTGATAGTGCAAGCCCTGTGATGTTGAAAACACCATCGGGGCCGTGCAGGGAATAGTCGTGTTGATGCCCCCCTGTGACGCGGAAGATATCGACGACATAAGATTCTGTATCGGAAATATCGATGAGGCCCACTGTGCGGTGGTATTGTGAAACTGTAGCTGGATAATTGGATTCGGCAGACGCTTCCACTACCTGAACGCCGGGCAGGGCGGCAAACAGGTGCAGATCGCCTTTTGCCGGTGGGTGTTGCATTTGGGCGTTGACCACCACTGTGGTGTGGCTGATGGTATTTTTGGTCCACGCGTCGCGTTCGGGGTGGTCGTCGGTAAATTGTGGGTATCCCAGATCGGGCAGCACTTTGCGGCCTTTGGCATACACTTCGACCGTGAGTTTGTCGCGGTGGCCATGCCCAATGGATGCCCCGTACCACAGCGCGAGGGCACGTTTGTTATTTCCCGAACCGGAGCGCAACATGGCAAGGCCCAATCCCCCGTGATTGTAGGCTCCATCAAATTCATCATTGTGATCGGGATGTAATCGGGGCGGGCATGAGGGCAGTTCAATAGGGTCGCGAAAGAGATCTTCGTAAGTACGTGAGTGATCGGTGTCTTGTTCTTTCTGTTCGTAGATATAATTCAAAAAACGCGGATCGCGATACTCGCGCCAGCCAATTTCGGCGCACCAGCGCGGCAGGTGTGTGTGGCCTTCCGTGACGCTGGCAGAATCGCCGTAGGCGGGGGTAAATTTATCGAGCACGGTGCTGCGTATGGGATGCAGAAACATTTCGCGCAATTTGGGATGGCGCTGATACAGGTTTACACCCAGTTTTTTGAGTTGTTCGGCAATTTGGAGTGTGCATTCCACCCAAAGCCATGCATAACCGGGGGCATTTTCGGTGACCGAAACGCCGTCGCGGTGCAACAGGTTGGCCACCAGATAATCCAATCCTTCGTAGGTATAACCCAGTGGGTTGCCAACGGTGGAAAGCAGAAAGTCGATGGCGGATTTTTCCACATCGCCCTGACGCACCCGGGCGGTGGTTAACAGGGCGTGCTGGTGCATGCCGTAGTTGCCGCGAATCTGGCCTTTGTACACACCAGAAATGATTTCGTCGATGAGGTTTTTTTCAATGTGGGCACAGATATCCGCAGCCGATCTTTTCAAATAGGTCTGCAAGGTTGTCGCTTGTGCAATCCCGTCAAAAATGTTGTCGTAGGCTTCCGACAGATCGGCAGACAGAAAACATTCCCAGATGCAATTGACAATGCGGCCCTGGTAGGTGGGTGCAAATTCTGTGGCCCAGCGCGATTGTTTGTTGTGATCCATCTGGGGATACACATCGGCCACGCGGTGCAGCAAAAGCCCGGCTTTGTGGGCGTAGCGCATATCCTGCGTGAACAGATAGGCACGCGACAGGGCCAGAATGCCCGGAATGATTTCATTCATCCATGCCCAGTGGTTGTAATAAGCGACAAACCACCATTTTTTGTCATCGCCCGGTTTGTGCCAGCCCCAGCCGTCATCGGCATAAGGGCCGGTGAGCAGGCTTTTGTCTGTCATGCCCGATGATAGATAAGCGGCAAAATCGTTTGATGGATATTCTTCCCCGCCGACCGGGCAGATGATTTTAAACGGCCTGTCGAGGCTGAACCGGAATGAATAGTTGCCGTGTTTAAAATATTCCAGGCCGTGAATGGGGCATCCCATGTGGTGGGCATTAAAAGCGCGGGGCACACTTGCCGGAGTGATCACATTTTCTAACCACGCATCATCGCGCAAGACCCATTGATCGGCTTTTTGCACAATGGCATTTATAAGCTCCTGAAATTTGGGATCTTGATTGGCACGTTCGCGCGCGCGGTTTATTTCATGATCTGTATGAAGGGAACGGGTGTGTTTCATGGGGTATGGCATGCACTTTCTTGAAGGTGTTGAGGGCGAATAGGCGAATTTGCGAATCAGCGGGTGCGCGAAGCGCAAGTTCTCGCAGGGAACGCACCGCAGGTGCCCCGCTGATCACGAGCGAAACAAGTCATCTGCGAATCGTCAGTGTGGCTGTGTGGATTTTTCCAGGGCTTCAACCATGCCGTTGACCAGGCATGGGCCCGATTCGGGAACAAACGGAAAATGTCCGGCATATTTGGGCGATTGGGCTGCGGCATAGGTGCTGTGTTCGATATCGTGGGCATCGGGCATATAACTGATGCTGGCATTTGCATATCCGACAACCATGAGGTCTTTGTGCGGCCATGCACGGCGCACATCGAGAGAAAATTGTGAAAAAAGTTCGGCGGGGTTGGCCACCAGATAAGCATCACCCAGGCGAATGGCCTGCACTTCGGTTTCAAGGGTTTCGGGGCGGGTTTCCAGATCGGGCAACACGTCTTCGGTCCACGCAACGGCAAATCGGGCCAGCGCGCCCACGGCTTTTTTCAGGTCGCCCCCATACCGTTCGGGAAACCGATCGGGATAGTTCACCATCACGCGGCCCAGCGATTCGCGCCAGCCTGTGGTGTCGCCGGTTTTGAGGCGGTAGTGCCCTTCTTCATTTTCGCGAAGTACCAGGTCTTTTGCAAAACGCTTTGTCGGCAAAACCGGGCGACAAATGGCGGCCCCCACCGTTTCATTGTCGATGCGCCGGGCCGTTGACAGGGCTTCGATGGTTTTGCCGGCCAGTGCGCGACCGGGTTCGAGACAGCGATCGGGTTGCCACAATTCGGACAAAAAATTGACATCGCCACAGGACCCCTGCACATACATGGCTGTGGCATTGGGATACGTGTTTTCAAGCAGGTCAACGAGGTGGCCCGGATAGTCGCGGCTGACATGGGTGTTGCCCAAAGACATCATGACTGTGGGATGGGCATGAAAATTGGCCACAATGGCAAATGGTCGTCCCGATGCATCATCGGCGCGAAATGCTGTGACTTGTGTATCAACCAAACCGTTTTGGCGCGTGCGATTAAACGTGAATCCCGTCAGCGTTGATTTGCCAGCATGAAGGGTGGCGGGTTGGCGACGGTGCCAGGCCACAATGGCGGCCGTGGCCGTCTGTTGTGCGGCGGCATGCAAATAGTCGGAATGTTGTTCGCCGGCGCCGCGAATGAGTCCGGCTGTGGGCGTATTGTGGCTGTGTGAGGCCGATACACAAATGGCATGGGGCTGAAGGTCGGTATGCCGGGCCACCATCTGGCGCACTTTTTGGGTAAATTCAGCATCCATATACATGAGGTCGGTGGCGATGATGGCAACGGATCGGGTGCCATCGTGAACCACAAAGGCGGTGGCGGTCAGATGGTCGCGCACATGTTGCCAGGTGCGCTCCAGATAATATCCCAACCCGGCCAGTTCCACCCCATAGGGGGGCGTTATGGTTGTGCGATAAATGCCTGCTGTGAGCGACATAGGAACTCCTGTTCGTTTGAATGTTGTGTGAGGTGTAAAGAGATGATGGGGCATCCAGAAATACGTTGCCTGTTTTGCGAATCAGCGGGTGCGAGAAGCGCAAGTTCCCGCAGGGAACGCACCGCAGGTGCCCCGCTGATCACGAGCGAAGCGAGTCATCAGCGAATCGTCTATTCGCTAATTTTATAGACAGGCCCTATTTTGCAGTTTGCAAATACCGGTTGAGCACATTGCGCACGATGTGTTGCAATTGGGGATCGACGATCAGGCTGCCGCCAAACGCGATGGAGCCAACCGAAAATACACCGCCGCCACCGGGATGGTCGTAATAGACCATGTGCGCACCGCCTGCACCATTCCAGTTGTAGGCCGGATCGGGATAGTGCGCTGAGGTGCGCGGGTCCATATAGTCTTCGGCATTGAGTCCACGGGCCAGCATCTTGAGATTTTTGGGCGAGGCATCGTTAATCTGATCCATTTCCCAGCCACTGGCAGCCCCTCCATTGATTCCGGAACGACCGATGAGAGACCCTTTTTTTAGCCCTGTGCCTTTGAAAATCCAGTGGCGAGGGGCTTCTACCTGATAAGGGGCAAAAGTCATGTAACCGGGGCGCACATATCCCACGCCAATAACGGCGTGTTCGGGCCTTCCCACTTGGCGCCACAGGCCACCCGGTTCGCTAGTTTGGTTATGTGCACGGCGGTCTTTGCGCACTTCCATGGTGTGCATTTGTGCATCGTAGGTGACTTTCCAATACAGGCCGTTTCCCGACAGATAGAGCAAATTTCCCCCGTTGTTCAAATAGACATCAAGGTGGTCGCGCATAGAAGCCGACCAATATTCTCCGTGCGTGTTGATGATAAGTGCGCGGTATTTTTTGAGCCAAAACCAGTTTTGATGCAAATCGAGATCGGAATAAACATCCACCTCATATCCGGCATTTTCCAGCCAGTTGATGACCCACAGTTCGGCGCGCACCAGATGGCTGCGCCCCAGACCAACGGGGCTGGCCGATGGCATGGGCCGGTGCAGGCTAAGGGTTTCGGGGCCGGGAACGCTGTAAGCTGACATGCCGCCCCAACCGTTGTAGGCATTGTAGGTATTGGTGGATGCGAGAATGGCAATCTGTTTTTTCTTTTTGGGTGCGGGTTTGACATTAAAAACGATGTGGCATTTTTTGTGGTGACTGTCGGTGCATTCGGCATCATACATGCCCGAACGGGCATTGTTGGGCACGGTCCAGGAAAAGGTGGGTTGCCAGTTACAACCCGTTGCCCAGGCACTTTCCGGGCAGGGTTGCATGCGGCCCGGAATGTTTTGGATGAGGTCGATTGTTCCCCCCGAAGTGCCCAGATGGTGAAAGGCCACTTGAAAGGTGGGTGCTTTTGTGGTGGTGCAAAAACGGATGGTTTCACCCGGTGAGGCGCTCAGGTTTAACGTGTAACCTTGCATGGCGGCAACATCGGGTTTTTCATACAGAGGCGGTACTTGTTTTAATGATTTTTTGCGTGTTTGGGGCATGATTCCGTCTTTGGAAATGGGTTTTGAATGATCAAGCGAAATTTTTTCAAATGTGGTATCCTCGCTTGTGTTTTAACGCGCTAATATGTTATTTATGTGCCGATGGTTCCAAATGGTTTTTAATGCGAGGAGGGATCTTTGGCATCGATTGAGGCAATTGTGCTGGAATTGACAAAATTTTTGCCCGTTATTTGTTCGAAACATTTCGCCGTTGAGGTTTTTTTCTGGCCAAGAACCAATAGGGAGATTGTCCAGTGATGGGAGTTATGTTGCTCAAAGCCCTGCTTCTCGGCATCGTCGAAGGACTCACAGAGTTTTTGCCGATTTCGAGCACTGGCCACCTGATCCTCGTGGGCGACCTCATTGGCTTCAACGACGCACGTGCCGCTGTGTTCAATGTGGCCATTCAGACCGGCGCAATGCTGGCAGTGGTTTGGGAATACCGCACGCGGTTTTTCCGCGTCGATCTCCGGCTGTGGGTCAACTTGGCAGTGGCTTTTGTCCCCGCGGCCGGGGCTGGCCTGCTGTTTGGCAGTCTGATCAAGGCGCATTTATTCCAGCCCATTCCGGTTGCTCTGGCCTTCATTGGGGGCGGGCTGGTGATTTTGTGGGTGGATCGGAAAGAGCGAGGCGGGCGCGTTGTATCCACGCAGGAGATGACCTGGCTCGATGCGCTCAAAGTGGGGGTTGCGCAGTGTTTTGCGCTGATTCCGGGCACGTCGCGCTCGGGGGCAACCATCATCGGGGGTATGCTGTTTGGCCTGTCTCGCAAGGCGGCAACCGAATTCTCCTTTTTTTTGGCGGTGCCAACGCTTGTGGCGGCGGCGGGGTATGACCTTCTCAAGAACCGCGCCCTGTTCACAGTGGACGATCTGCCGATGTTTGCAGTTGGTCTGCTGACGGCTTTTGTTTCGGCAGGCCTGGTCATTCGCTGGTTGATCCGTTTTGTCGCAACACACGACTTTCGGCCGTTTGCATGGTATCGCATTGTTTTCGGGCTTGCGGTGCTATTAACCGCATATATGGGGTGGGTTGCATGGACGGCGGGGTGATCTTGACCAATAATCGGATTGCATGTTTTTGGGGTCTGGTTTTTGATTATGGGTCATTGAAAGGAATTTGATGATGGTGTGGCTGATCTGGTTGGTTGTTTTTGCGGGATGCAGCAATAACGCTGTTTCACCCGAAGATGAATCGCTGTCGCAGGTGATGTCTTTGTCGAGCCTGAGCAAATCATCCCTTGTAGATGCCCAGGGTGCTGTGGTGGGCATGACGGTTTCGGTTGATGTGATCAATACTGGGCCTGTTTCCATTGATCGAGCCTTTGTCATGACATGGAAATTGCGCGACAGCCAAAATGCGGCATTGGCCACAACAACCCACCGGTTTGCCGGGCAACCCTTTCAACCTGCCGAACGGCGGCGCGTTATTTTAACCATGTCATTTGCTGCACGACCCAATTTGTCGGGTGTTCAGGATGTGGTGACATTTGCTTTTGAATGACTTTCGGCAAAACAACGCAATTCTGCGGCCATAGCGGCGGCAGGTGTGTTTTTGATGTCATCGGGCGGGCCATGCAAAACGTGTACATAGTACCGGGCCAGAGAATCGGCATAGGGCATGATCGCGCGGAATTGACCGTCGGAATCTATTTCACAGCGCACCGCCCCATCGCCTGTCCAGGCATTGAGTATGGCCAGATCAACCGTATGAGTTCCATCGGTGAAAACGACCCAACTGGTGGGCAAACCGTCGTGGCGCACACGCGTGCCAAAGGCCGAAGACAGAGGTTCTGCCGACAAATCAAAATGGGTTTCCATCTGA
>CAXNEV010000166.1:0-7652 GCA_964200925.1 Candidatus Latescibacterota bacterium
AAATGCCCGGAAAGGTCATCAAACGATCCAGTTGCACAATAATGGATCGCTGTTCGGTTTGTCGCAGCAATTGGGCGTTGATCTCTCCTGTCAGTTTTGCAGGTTCGGCAAATTTCAACCACTGCCGCACATGTTTGCCACATGTCGGCGGCGGATTATAAAGGGCTCGAATCGCACCACAGTGAGAATGTCCGCACACAATGATATCGTGTACGTGCAAAATTTCAACGGCATATTCAATTGCTGCCGAAAGGCTGTGGTGTTCGTGGTCCAGATTGTAAGGTGGAATGATGTTGCCCACATTTCGCACCACAAACATATCACCCGGTTCAGTGCTCATCAATCGGTCGGGCACCACGCGAGAATCGGAACATCCAATAAACAAAACACGCGGTGATTGGCCTTCCGACACCAGTTGTTTGAACCGCGTTTCATATTGGGGAAAATATTCGGTTTTAAATTGTTGAAGACCTTGCAACAACGTTTGGGGCATGGCAGAGAACTCCATTGAAAAATATTGAAGTGCCAATCTATTTATGCCCAAAAAAATAGGCCCCAAAACCATTAAGATACCGCAACCTGTTGTTCGTACAAGGTGCGCAATTCATCAACAGACATACCAGATGTGTTTGTTTCGTGAACCAGTTGTCCGCGAAACAAAATGCCAAATCGGTCTGTCAGTGAAAGTGCCTGATCCAGATCATGTGTCACCAGCAAAATGGTGCGCCCTTCGTTTCGAAGGGCGTTGAGCATATTGGATAACAAATGGCGTGCGGATGTGTCTAAACCTGTAAAGGGTTCGTCGAACAGCAAAATGGCAGGCTGGTGCAAGGTGGCTCTGGCAATGGCCAACCGCTGATTCATGCCGCGTGAAAACCCGCGCACCTGATCGTGTTTGCGGTGTAACAAACCCACTGTGTCCAGCGCTTTTTCCACGCGCTCTCGAAGGTGATCAAGGCCGTACATCTGACCGTAAAACATCAGGTTTTCAGACGCTGTTAAATCGTCGTAAAGCAATGTTTGGTGCGAAATCAAACCCATGCGCGAACGCACCTGATCGGGTGCTTCTTTTGCATTGATGCCCTGAATAAAAACATCGCCAGATGATGGTTTGCCCAGTGTGGCAATGATGCGCAACAACGTGGTTTTGCCTGCTCCATTGGGGCCCAAAAGCGCAAATGTTTGCCCTTGTGGAATTGAGAGGGAAACCCCGCGCAATGCGTACAGGTGTCCAAACCGTCGGGTGATTTGGTGCAGCGCAATGGCCGGTGTACTCACCGGGGTAACCGTTGAGATACAATCTGCTTTTTGAGAGCATCGCGCTTTTTCTGATACTGATCTTTTGGTACTGTGCCTTTTTCAAACTGATCGTCGAGTTCAGCCATTTGTTCTATCAAGCGTTGCTGATCCGATGACAAATTGGCCACTTCGGTTTTCAGCGCCTGGCGTTGGGATTGATAATCCGATTCAGAAAGATCTCCGCGTTCAAAACGGTCGTCTAAATCGGCAAGTTGTTCCAGTAAAACCTGGCGGCGGCGATCGGGCATGGAAGATATACCACGCGGACGTCGGGCCACCACAACGGCAATGCCGCCAAAAATCACTGCCAATCCCGCCAACATCCAGACCAGGGTTTGTTGTGAAACCCATTCTTCTGACCCAATTGTTAAACTCACCTGTGTGCCGGGCACCAGATTTACAGCGCCAAAACGGCGAAACGCATCGGTTCCCATCGTCACGGTGCCATGATCGTGCAAACCGGCCACAGTAACTTCTGTTTCTGATGGCTGAACCAGCATATCCAGAGATGATGTGGGATAGGTAATCTGTTGTGCAAACTGATGGGTTGTTGGCAGGACAAATGTAAAAAAAGTTTGCCCATTTCCCGGCACGATAGGCCGCGGATCAACAATCACGTTGCCGTGCAAATGAACCCCTTGCGGGGCTTGCAGCACATCGGTTACGCCATCGGGCAGGGGAAGTTCTAAACCATGCCCATGATCACCTTCTGACAAATAGGTGCGGTCACTTCGATTTTGAACGATCAGAATGTAGGTTATTTCGCGGGTTTGGGCATTGATTAAAATATGGTGAGACATCAAAGAGATCGCCGTGTCGGCATTGGTTGTTTCATAAACGGGAATTTCAATTGTTTCTGAATCGACCTTGCCGGGATAATCGACATTGAGATATTGGGCAAACAGCATCGGCGGCGGATCGGCATTGACATCAACCTGTACGGGTATATCAAATTGTCCTGTTGCCGTGGTGGTATCGCGCAAAACCGTTACATCATTGCCCACATGCTGCACATAAGAAACCACCACATTTCCTTCCGGGCGATTCAAGGTTTTGTTCACAACAACCCCGGAGAGACCCCATACTGGGGAGATAAAAAGGTGTAAAAACAACAACCACAGTGTGCGATTGTTCACAAGCATATTTAGACTCAATTCTTGTTGCGTGCACGGCGAATGGCGGCAACTTCCTTTTCAATTTGGTCATCAAGTGCTGCCGGTGTTGTGGTGCGATCGGCATGATCAGCACGCCCATTGGTTTTATCGAGTGCTTTCATCAATTCAACGGCTTGCATTTCATATCGGGCACGCGCCTGTTGATAATCTTCTTGTTCCACTTTGCCCATGCGGTGGTCAAAATCCAATTCGCGGATGGCTTCATAAACCCGATCCTGTTCTTCCTGCAATTGTCTGTGTCGGCTTTCCCGACGGGTTGCCTGAGTCAAAACATTGCGCGTAGAAAATAACGGAATAAACAAAAACAACAACACACCTGCTGCGATGAAAATATAAGCGGTGATGATCATGCCTTACGCTCCCGCAGTTCACGTTCAAGCCGGGCCATATCAGACTGGTTTTATCCGAAGATGGCACCGAGGGAATAACAGTCGCTAAACGAGTTTGCGACCAGGATTTTAAGACAAAACGGATGGCAAAAATATCAACCATCAAACAGGTAATTTTATGCCACAGCCTCCTGGGATTCGGGCAGCCCCAGGGCGCGGCGGCGGCGCTCTTGATCGCGCGGATTGGGCCACATGACCACAATCGTTCCTGCTGTGAGCACCCATGCCCCGATCCAGACCCACATGACCAGCGGGTTGAGATAGAAGTGGAACAGGGCCACTTCTTTGCCATCGCGCGAATCAATACCCTGGTACATCACATATAAATCTTCGCGCAAATTAGAGCGAATGGCCACCTCGGTGGTTCGCTGTTGGTCCTGGCGTTTGTAATAAACTTTTTGATGCGGCCACATAGTGCCCAACCGGTTCTCATCTTTGTAAACCCCAAGCTGAGCCACAATATCGGCGGTTAGAGGATTGACCGTTTCCGACACGCCTTCGTAGGTCAATGTATAAGGGCCAATTGAAGCCGATTGCATATATTCCAATTCAATTTCACTGTCTTTATTAAAGGCATTGCCTGTAAATCCGATAAATAGCAGCACAATTCCAAAATGGACAATATACCCACCATATCGGCGGCGATTGCGGCTTGTCAGATTGATCAACGCCTGAAAATAAGATTCTCCGGCACTGCTGCCGCGGGCTTTGGCTCCTCGGTGGAATTCAGAAACAATGGTGGCCGTAACAAATCCAGAAAAAACAAACGAAAGCAACGCGTAAATATCTCGCACCCCCCAAATGGCAAGCACAATACCACACAACAAACCAAAAAGCCCAGAACCTGTAAAATGTTTCTGCAAACTTTTGCCCGATGTTTTGCGCCAGGCCAGCAATGGCCCAACCCCTGTTAACAACAATAAGAGCAGGCCAATAGGCACCATGACGGCATTAAAATATGGTGCACTTACCGTAATTTTTTCACCCGTTACCGCTTCTGAAATCACCGGAAACATCACGCCCCAGAAGACGGCAAATGTTGCGGTTAAAAAAAGCAGGTTGTTGAGCAAAAAGCCCCCTTCGCGCGAAATGGGCGATTCGTATTGAGTTTTGCTTTTCAGTATGTCCAGACGCAAGCTGAGCAAGGCAGCCGAAAACACCACAATGAGGGCCACAAAGGCACCAAACCAGGGGCCTATGGGCGATTGGGCAAAGGCATGAACGGAAGATACCACGCCACTTCGGGTCAAAAATGTTCCGTAAATGCACAATGTGAACGTGAGAATGATCAAGGCCATGTTCCAGACTTTGAGCATGCTCTTTTTTTCTTGAATCATCACCGAATGCAAAAAGGCCGTGCCTGTAAGCCAGGGCAACAGGGCTGCATTTTCCACCGGATCCCAGCCCCAGTAACCGCCCCACCCCAACACCACATAGGCCCATTTGCCCCCTAACAATTGTCCTGTGCCCAAAAAGAACCAGGGCACAATGGTCCAACGGCGCGTGGTGCGAATCCACTCTTCATCGAGCTGTTTGGACAACAGGGCTGCCATTGCAAACGCATAGGGCACAATAAAACCCACATAACCCAGATAAAGCATGGGCGGGTGAATGGCCATTGCCGGATGGACAAGCAATGGATTCATTCCCGAACCATCGGGTGGCATATTGGGCAATAATTCAAAAGGATTTTCGTGTACGCCAATCAACAATAAAAAAAAGACCTGTGTGAAAGACATAATAGACGTGGCATAAGAGGCCAGTGGTCCACGGAAAGCCCGCGTTTTAAGCGCGGCAAAACAGGCAAAACCCGACAAAACAAATGCCCACAATAACAAAGATCCCTGCATACCCGACCAGACGGCTGTGAATTTATATATGGTGGGCAAATCGCGGCTGGAATGAGTGGCTACGTAAAACACATTAAAACTATCGGTCACAAAAAGGTATTCGAGTATGCCCATAGCCGTTAAACACAGGCCAAACGTGGCATACACAGCACGCTCTGCACTGAGTGTTAAATCCAAACGACGGGTTCTACCGGCAAAAATGGCCATAATTGTGGCAAAAACCGATGTAAACACGGCCAGCCAGAGAACAAAATTTCCAAGTTGCGCAAGCATAATTTATCCCTTCCATACGGCTATAGGTCTTCAGGCAATGGACGATAGATGATGGTCTTTTTCTATCGTCTATCGCCGTATTTTTACATCAATAATCAGAGGTTTGTCCGTGGGCTTTTTTCATGTCTTCAAAACTTTGACTTTGGTATTTAGAAGGGCACTTGGCCAAAAGGGTTTCGGCTGTGAAAACACCATCTGCACCCATTTTACCTTCTAACACAACATCGGATTCATCGCGAAACGTATCGGGAATCACTCCGCTGTAACGCACGGATCGTTTATCTGAAAAAGTCCCTTCAGGATTTGAAAGCGGTTCCCAGACCTGAAAAACAACGGTGCGACCGCCATCGGTTTTCTCAATAGACCCCGGTACTACTTTACCGGCCAATTTAATGTGTTTGCCCACAAAATCCACTTCGCGCGCTTCCAACGCGGTCACGGTAAAATAATACATGGCCATTTTTTGGGAACTGGAGACCACCAAAACGAGCAAACACACAATGATGACGGCAAAACCGGCGATGAATTTTATTTTTTTGGTTGGCATAAAAAACTCCTGAACGAGTGGCTGAAGATACCCAAACAGTTGTATTTTATTGACTCTTCGGGCTGTTAAAGATAACCAAGAGGTGCACAGGGAACAATTGAAATCGGCGTTGCTTTGACGAAGAAAAATAAATGACAATCATGTCATTTATCAATTTTCGTGCCAATTTTTAAATAAAAACAAAACACATTAAAAAACAATGGGTTGATTTTTTTAAAAAATCCAAATATGCCTGCTTATGAGACACGGGTGTCTCATTTGGGCGGATCACAAACAATTACGGTGGGGTGTTGATTGATGCGGGTTAAAAAAAGTACAACCCAACCATCCCCTTTTAATTTCAGACGGCTGTGCAGCACTTCGGGAGTGATGGGAAAATGGCGTTTTTTGATATCCAGACGGCCAATGTGCCGATGAGTTATGTAGTGCTGTAATTTTTTCAGATTAAATGGCAAAATATCCACAACCGGATAAGACTGTACAAATGGTGACTCAAGGGCATGGTCAGCACTCAGATAGGCCACATCGGGAGCGAGTTTCCAGGCATTGAGGTCGCTGGCGATCTGATCGATTAAATGTGCGCGCACCACGGCATTGTCGGGTTCGGCAATATATGCCCCCGGTGGGCACACCGGAACAGCGGCAACAGACCGAAACGTCAGCGTGTGACCACCGGGCAATAGGGTGGCCCGACGTGAAGTCTGTGTGCGCAAATCGCCAAACCAGAGCACGGCTTCTTTACAGGATCTGGATTCGGAAATAAATTCAACTTCACAATCTGGCGGAATATCCTCTTCGGGCAACCCTGGGGCAACTTTGATTCCAATGTGCGAGGTGATGGTTTGCAACTTGTCCAGTTGTACAGGAGGAGCATAGTCCGATAGAGAAAACAAACGGACGCCATTTTTCCGCCGAGAAGGATCAAAAAAAATGGCATCTGCCTTGGGAATCCATTGACCGGCATCGGCACAAACTGTCTGAACATGGTCTGCAACACCATAAATCTGGGCATTCCACCTGGTGATTGCCAACCGATGGAGGTTGATATCAACGGCTACAACTTCCGCATTTTTGGCAAGAGCGACGGCATCTCCGCCAATGCCACAGCACACATCGGCCACACGTGCAAAATTCTGGTATCGCCCCGCCCGATAGGTGGCTATCTCCTCACCTGAAGATTGTTCTAAACCCTCGCGGTCAAAAACCATATCTTTTGCACGCGAAAACTTGGCTGTTGCATGGTCGCGCAAATCGCGCAGCAACAGCGCCGCACGGCAGTTTTCGGCTGCATATTTTTTGCGCAATTGCATCAGCACAGCCAGATTACTTCCTGAAAGGGCCGAGGCTTCGCGCAACAGATCATATCCTTCTGCTGTATGAAAATATCGCAAATCGTCAATGGTCATAACGGTTGGGGTGGTGGTTTTTGCGGGGCCATGTATTGGGTTGGGCCTCTTCCGTTGTATGCCTTTGGCGACCTCCTTAGCTCAAATTTTGAGAGAGGGCTGTCAGGCTTGTCTGACTGAGTGAGGGTTTATGGTTTAAACAAGGCTTCTATCGGCACGGATATTACCTTGCCTATTTGGGACAAACTGTTCAAATCAAACTTGCTGGTATCGCCCAGAATAGAAATGAGTTTGGGGCGATTTTGAATGTGTTCTTTTTGGAAATTCAGCATGGTTGGAAATTCAGATAGTTGTATTTCGGCAAACCGCTCTTTGCGCGGATCGGGTGACAACCCCTGGCGCTCCCAGGTTCGAATGACACCCGGCATATCGCGAAAGCCCACTTTGGCCACGCGATAGTGGTTGATGATCGATTTTTTGGCTTCTGCAAAACGCTCTGGGGATTCGGGCCTTAGATCCATTAAACCAATAAATGCATTTACAGCTTCGGGGGTTTTGTCAACCTGACACCCAATATATCCCCACATCACATTTTGATCGCCCAATCGCTCTGCCAGATCATAACGGGCAAATGTTGAATAAGCCAACGCACGGGCTTCGCGCAATTCTTGAAATACAATGCCCGACATGCCACCGGCAAAATAATCGTTGTAAAGATCTGCTGTCGAACGCAATGTGGCCAGAAATGGCACGCCACCAAATTCGATAAACAC
>CAXNEV010000167.1:0-7605 GCA_964200925.1 Candidatus Latescibacterota bacterium
GTCGTCTTTGGGGCCGGGTGATTTTTTTGGCGATATTGCATTGCTCGATGGCCGTCCTCGTTCTGCCAATGTGATCACATTGACCAAAATAGAAGCCTGGATGCTGCGGCGTGCTGATTTTTTGCGGGCGCTGGATGTGTATCCCAGCATTGCTGTGCATTTGATGGTATCCCTGGCAGCCCGGTTGCGCAAAGCTGATTTACAAACGGTCAACCTGGCACTTTTGGGCATTACCGAACGCATCAGCAATGTGTTGCTGACGCTTGCTGCCGAAAACGGGTTTGAAACCCCTGAAGGCATTGTGATTCGCAAACGCCCGACCCATCAAATGATTGCCAGCCTGACGGGTACGGCACGAGAAACGGTGACGCGCGTGTTGCAGCGATTAACCCAGGAAGGGTATATTCGTTCACTGGGGCGGCAATTGTTGATTTTAAAACGCAATGACGAAATATGAGGATTCAGATGACGGATGACTGTTTTTTAATTACCGGTGCTTTGGGGTGTATTGGGGCATGGGTGGTGCATGGTCTGGTAAAAGAAAAAACAAGGGTGGTGGTATTTGATCTGGGGTCTGATCCTGCGCGATTGCGGTTGTTGATAGATGATGAGGCATTGTCTCAGGTCACATTTGTCAAAGGCGACATTACTCAGTTGTCACAACTGGAAGAAACGCTGGATGCCCATCCCATTACCCGTGTGATTCATCTGGCCGGGTTGCAAATACCGTTTTGCCGGGCCAATCCCGCACTGGGGGCACAGGTGAATGTGGTGGGCACGGTAAATATCTTTGAAGCCGCGAAGCGCCGAAAAGACCGCATTCAAAAAGTGGTCTATGCCAGTTCCATTGGCGTATTTGGGCAATCGGAAGATTATCCGGAAGGCGGAGCATTGTCGGATGATGCGCCGCTGGTTCCCCACACGTTATACGGCGTTTATAAACAGGCCAATGAAGGCACGGCACATGTTTATTGGCTCGAAAACGGGGTGTCTTCTGTTGGGTTGCGGCCATATGTGGTTTATGGTGTTGGGCGAGATCAGGGGTTGACGTCGGCACCCACATTGGCCATGCTGGCAGCAGCAGTGGGGCGGCCCTATCACATTGGGTATGGCGGTCGGCAAACCTTTCAGCATGCAGGCGATGTGGCAAGAGCATTTGTACAGGCTGCGCGATCATCTTATCAGGGGTGCGGGGCTTTTAATCTGGGGGGGTATGCCCCGCACATGTCTGGAATTGTGGCAACCATTGGCCAGGTTGAGCCCCGTGCGATTGGCCAGGTGACATTTGAAAACAAAGATTTGCCCTATCCGCCCAATATTGATGGCAGTGGTCTGGATGAGGCCATTGGCAAAGTGGTTTATCGGTCTTTGCTGGACGGGGTTTCGGAAACGATTTCTGCCTTTCGAAAGCTGGTCGATTGTGGTAAGATGGATCCTGATATTCTTTTGAAAAAGTAAATTTTATGGGATGGTTCAAAAGCAGATAAAAACCCTCCTTCCGCATAGAAGACGTTTCTCTTCGCTCTTTTTTTGTTGCTGTTAAACCATTTTTCTGGATGTATTTATGGCTGCAATTGGCATGGTTGAAGTGGAAGGGGTGGCTGGCATTATTCTGGCCGGGGATGCGGCGTGTAAAACTGCCGAGGTCAATTTGTTGGGCTGGACATCGATTGGCGGGTTTACCACGCTGTTTTTCAATGGGTCGATTGGTGCGGTAAACAATGCATTGCGTGCCGGAGAAAAAGCAGCACAGGGCATATCGGGCCGTGTGACGGCTGCAGTTCTGACACAGCCCGAACCCGTTTATGACACGTATATAACCGCTCGGTCTCAGGCAGATATGGCTGTGCCAAAAGGCGCACTGGGATTGTTGGAAACGCGGGGATATGGCTGTCATGTGCGCACCAATGATGCGATGGTGAAAGCCGCTAATGTGACGGTGTATCAGGTGTTAACGGTGATGAATCGCGTGGTGTGCAGTTTGATTGTGGGCGATGTGGCGGCAGTGAAAGAAGCCCTTGCTGTGGGGCAAACACTGGTGTCGTCAGTCGAAAATTATATGGGGTCGGCATTGATTGCACAGCCTGTGCCAGATGTGTTGCGGGCATTTGGTCCACAAGGAGGCTCAAAATGAGTTTTGGGCAAGCGCTGGGGGTGCTGGATGTGCGCGGTATGGCCGCGTTGATGGGGGCAACAGATACCATGTTGAAAACGGCGCTGGTGCGCGTGTGTGGCATACACCGCGTGGGGTCGGGCTGGGTAACAGTTGTGATAAATGGCACAGTGGATGCGGTTGAAGCGGCAATCTCTGTGGGGCAGATGGAAGTGGCCAAACGCGGTGCATTGATCAGCGCAGATGTGATTGCCCGGGCCGATGGCGATGCGATGGCTGCCATGCCGCATGGACAATCGGTGCGCGATATTGCTTTGGGTTCTTCAGCCCTGGGCTTGTTGGAGACCAGAGGCATTGTGCCCATAATTGCAGGGGCCGATGCCATGGTGAAGGCGGCTTCGGTTTCTCTTGGCGGCTGGGCAACGGTTGGCAGTGCGCTGTTGCATGTGGTGGTGCGCGGCGATGTGGCTTCGGTGCAGGCGGCTTTGGATGCCGGGAAGATGGCGGCAGAAAAAGTGGGGCAAGTGGTGGCCACGTTGAATTTGCCCAATCCCGATGCGGGGTTGGCATCTTTGTTGCCGCCGCCTGTGAAAGAAACGGCCCTATCGGCTGGGGGGCTTGGCGTGCTTGAAACCACCGGGTATGTGGGTGCAGTGGGCGGTTTTGACCAGATGATTAAGGCCTCGCATGTGTCGGTGTGCCGCATATTGTCGGGCAGCGGCGGGCGTTTGGGCACGTTGTTTACCGGGGATTTAGATGCGGTTGAAGCCGCCGCAGGGGCGGCGGCTGATGGGGCCAAAACGGCCGGTGTTTTTGAAACATGCCATATTATTTCAATACCTTCTGTTGAACCCCTGTCGTGTTTTGTGGGCGAGGCTGTCAATCGCAGTGTTTCCAACAACCGTTTGGCCATGGGATTGATTGAAACCCGCAGCACCGTGGCACTGGTGATGGCGATGGATCAGATGCTCAAAACAGCCAATGTGAAATTTGAAGGCAGTTATAAATCCGGGTCATTTTTGACATCCAGCGTGATTCGCGGCGATGTGGATGCGGTGCGCACAGCACTGAATGTGGGGGCTGTTGAAGCGGCCAAACACGGCGAACTGGTTTCAACGCATATCATTCCCAATCCGCTGCCGGAAATGAACAGTCAACTGGCGCATCATTCATAATCTGCCTTGAAGCAAAATCGCAGTCTTTTGTCGTGTCAAAGGTGTTCAATTTTCATTCCTAAAAGAATTTTGAGAAGGGCAAGCCATGGTTCACATTAGCGGTTCTGTGATTACGGTTGAGATGCTTACCACACAATTGGCCGGGGCCAAAGAAGTCAACATTTGCCCAAAGTCCAGGTTAACACCGATGGCGCAAGATTATTTGCGCGATCACCACATTGTCATCACGCGCGAGCCTATTCCCAAAACAACTTCTGCGGTGACAAAACCAGCCACACGCCCCAAAGGTCGGGCGGCTTTTCGCGGCATTTTTTGCCCGAATATTGTGATTTTAGACGATCAAAACCGCATCAACCATGCCGAAATGGAACGCTATGTTGACTGGTTAATTGAGGCGGGCATTTACGGGTTGTATCCCAATGGCAGCACCGGTGAGTTTACGCGCTTATCCTGGGAAGAGCGCCAAGACGTGGTAAAACTTATCGCAGAAGTCAATCAGGGCCGCGTGCCCATCCTGGCCGGGGCCAGCGAGGCCAATATGCGCGATGTGCTGCGCATGACCGAATTTTATGCCAAAATTGGCGTGGACGCCATTTCGCTGGTTCCACCGTATTATTATCCGGTTTCAGAGCGCAGCCTGTTTGCCTATTTTTCAGAAATTGCCACCCAATCGCCGCTGGATATTTTGCTATATAACATTCCGCAGTTCACGACAGAACTGACGTTGAATGTCATGGAAGATCTGCTCATTTACGATCGGATCATGGGCACCAAAGATTCCAGCAGAGACATGCCCCGGTTGATCAATACCATGCACCGGTTGCGCGCCCATCGGCCCGACTATGTTGTTTTGGTAGGCTGTGAAGAAATGCTGTTTCCGTCGATTCTGATGGGAGCCAGCGGCGGCACCATTGCCACATCGGGCATTATTCCCGAAGTCATTGTGGAGTTATACGAAAAAGCTTTGTCGGGTGATATGGAACGGGGGCGGTTGTTGCAATATCGCATTCTGGATTTGATCAACCTGATGTTGTTGGGCGTGAATTTCCCGGAAGGGTTTAAAACGGGTGTGGCCGCTCGCGGTTTTCAGGTGGGGCCTGCCCGGCATGTGTTAAGTGCTCCGGAAAAAGATCACCTGTTGCGGCTTGAGAGCCAGATCCGTTGCATTTTGCAAGATATGGGATATCCCATTACAGGCGCGCGAGCCTGTCCGGTGACACATTTGCCACCGATTGTTGGAACGTAAAGAAGGTGTGTGTTTTTGCCAGGGGCCTCAGGGATACTGAGGCCTTTGTTTTGTCTTATTGTTGTGTTTTGTTTTGATAGGCTCCTGCCCGAATCTCTCCTTGACAGGGCGCAATACTCTCCAGTAATTATTCTACCTATAAAATCTATTGCATCACAACACGAGGACTGGTTATGACATGGGATGTGCTGGTTACTGGCGGTACCGTATTAGATCCTGGAAATGGGCTAAACGGTCTTTTTGATGTGGCATTACAAGATGGCAAAGTGGCGGCTGTCGGTCACCATTTGGGCAATGCCAAAGAGGCGATAGATGCCACCGGTTATTATGTGGTGCCAGGGTTGATTGATCTGCACACCCATGTTTATAAGGACGTGTCGATTTTTGGCATAGAGGCCGATGACCTGTGTCCCCGCACCGGGGTAACCACAAGCATTGATACGGGCACGGCGGGCTGGATCAATTATCGCGGGTTGGAACGTTATGTGATTGAGCGATCCCAAACGCGCATTTTAGCTTATGTGAACTTGTCGGGGGTTGGGTTGCCGTGGCGGCGCGGCGAGATGGTGTATGAAGGGTATGTGTCGGCAGAGCAATGTGCCGATACGGTGCTCAAACATCCCAAAACGGCACTGGGTGTCAAAGCGCGGTTATACAAAGGGGTTGGGGGGGATGCCGATGTGCGCGACTTGTTGCAAATAGCCTTAGAAGCCTCTCGCCGCTGTGAAAAGCCGCTGATGATTCATGTGAGCAATTCCGATGCAACGCTGGGTGAATTGATTCGCGATCTGCGTTCTGGTGATGTGGTCACCCATTGTTTTCACGGCACACAACCCGCCTCAATTCTGGACAAAAAGGGCAAGGTGTTGCCCGAAGCGTGGGAAGCTCGTGAACGCGGTGTGATTTTTGACATTGGCCACGGCTTGGGCAGTTTCAGTTTTGATGTGGGCCGAGCGGCAATGGAAGACGGATTTCCACCCGATACGATCAGCAGTGATATTCATGCGTTAAATATTGATGGGCCGGTTTACGATTTGCCCACCACGATGTCGAAATTTTTAAATTTGGGCATGCCGCTTACCGAGGTGATTCAGCGGTCAACCAGTGAACCGGCACGTGTGATTGGCCGGTCGGATCTGGGGCATATCGGTGTGGGCGCCGCAGGGGATGTGGCGATATTTGAAGTGGAAAATGGCACATTTGAATTAACCGATGCGATGAAGCAGATTTTAAAGGGCGAGCGACGGTTGACCTGTCGGGCATCCGTTCGCAATGGCAAAATCTGGTGGCAAGATAAAATACAAAAATAAACCATCAATCTGGACAGATACCGCAAAAAGAAAAATCACAACCATTATCAAAGGGGTTTCTATGGGCGAGCAGAATGGACTGGTCAATCCATTTGTTTTAAAAGACAGCGATGGATATATGTGGTTGAAAGGCAATTTGCACACGCATACCACCAATTCGGATGGGCGTGTGGCACCCCAGGTGCGGGTGGATGGATATGTGAATCATGGATACGATTATTTGTGTTTGTCGGATCACCACAAGATCACAAAAATCGATACGGTGACATGCCCGGATACGTTTACCTTGATTCAAGGTGTGGAATTGCATCCCGACAATCCGTTTGGCGGACAAAGACACCATTTTGTCGTGTTGAATGTGACAGAGGATATTGAAGCGCAAACCAAACCGCCCCAGCAGGTCATTGACGCGGTCAAAAAACAGGGCGGGTCGATCTGGTTGGCACATCCTCACTGGAGTTCGGTGAATATTTTGCGCGATACTTTGCCGCTAAAAGGATTGGATGGCATTGAGGTGTTTAACACCACATGCCGGTGCATGGCGCGGGGCGATTCGTCGATTCACTGGGATGACTGGATGGATTTAACGGGAAGGTTGTTGCCATGCATGTCCAATGACGATGCGCATGCGGCCGACTCGGAAAACCGCGATACCTATCAAGGCTGGACGATGGTGCGCGTGAAAGAACGCACACCCAAAGCCATTGTGGATGCGCTTGTTTCCGGGGCCAGTTATGGATCAACCGGGCCTGCCATAGTAGATATCCAGCTTCGGCGCGCCAGCGATGGTGATCAAACCAAACGCGTGGTAGAAGCCACGGTAACATGTTCGGCGGCCCAGCGCATTTTTGCCGTGTGTAATACCTTTGGCGTGGAATATCACGAAGGGGGCAAATTGTTTGAATCGGCAACTTTCCGACTGCGTCCCAATTCCAAATCGGTGCGGTTTGAAATCATTGGCCCCGATGGGAATAAAGCGTGGTCGAATCCATTTGATTTAACTGCGGTGTGATACTGGGTCGCGCACCTACAGTTCCTTCTCAACAGGAGTTGAAATACGTGAATGGTTTAACAAAAGATCAGATAGATCGGTATCACCAAGACGGATATCTGGTGGTGCCTGATTTGTTGGCCGAAAAAGAAGTGGATACCTTTTTGGCCGATGTGCAGTTGCCCAAACCCGAAGCCTGGCGGGCGCTGGGCTTGCGGCGTTATACGGTTGATCCACAATGGAAATTTTTGGCCACACATCCCAAAATTTCAAAAATGGTGCAACATCTCATGGGCGGTGATCCCCGCATTGTACAAACGATGTATATGGCCAAAAGCCCCGAAGGCGGCACCGGCGTGGCTTTGCATCAGGACACGCACTATATTCGCAATGAACCCAATACATTAATGGCATGCTGGATTGCGCTGAGCGATACCGATCAGGACAATGGTGGATTGTGCGTGGTGCCAGGCAGTCACAAACGGCCTTTGTACAAAACTGGGCCACCTAAAGATGCGTCAGAACACGCCGCCTGGGAAAAGGTGTATCCCATGCGTGGACCCGATGGCAAAATGTGGGATGAGCCTATGCATTCACACGAAATTGTGGGGTTGGATGCCGGTGAAATTGTGCGGTTGAACGTGCCAAAGGGCGGGGGTGTTTTTTTTACAAGCATGACCATTCACGGCTCTTTTGCCAATCGGTCGGGCAATCGGCCCCGGCTGGCTTTTGCCACGCACTATGTCAAAGATGGCACCTGGGTTTATCGC
>CAXNEV010000168.1:0-7574 GCA_964200925.1 Candidatus Latescibacterota bacterium
AACGCCATGAAATCATCTTGAAACAGGGGCAAAAAATACAGCGCACCAAAAATCACCACATGAAAATAAACACTGCGCGGAAAAGTCCAGGGTTTAAAATCTTCATACGGCGAATCTTTAAATGCGCCCCATAACGAGGTGTATAACCCCGAAACAAGCGCAACGGCAAAGGGAATATAAAAAGTCATCATGCTCCTGTGACCGATCAAATAGGTTCAACCCATAGCGTGAGAAAGAATGGTGTTTGGCCAATCCTTACAAGCCCAAATCTCCTTCTTTTAATCATTTATCCATGCAACAGCCATCACAAAATACACGTTCTTTCCAAAAGCGTCAACCGTACAAAAAAAGGCAGCGTGCCGCAAGACACACTGCCTTTTTAACAGTCACAGATCCAACACCCTATTCGGTTGCCGGAGGTTCTGCAATATTGTCTTTGATATCAACCGGGGCATTATGGCCTTCGAGCACTTCCAGCAGTGCCGGCAATACAGTAACCGCTGCGATAAAACAGGTGAATAACCCGATGATCGCCAGCCAGCCAATCGAATTGAGACCCGGGTGTGTCGCTGTCACCAATCCCAAAAACCCAACCATAGTCGTGAGCATGGCCATCAGCATCGCCCCTCCTGTGTTTTTCAACACCAAAGGCATCGAACCAGGCCCTTCTTCGCGATAGCGATGATACAAATGCACGCCATTGTCAATGCCCATGCCAATAATGGTTGGCAGAGCCACAATATTGTAAAAATTCAATTTTGCATTTTGCAAATACAACGTGCCACACATCCAGACAGCCCCACAAAGGAGCGGAAACATCACCAGCAACGTCGCGCGGAGGTTGCGAAAATCAACAATGACAATAATAAAAACCATCACCAGTGTAAGCGTGATCGCAATTGGGCTGTCGCGCAGCATCAGCTTTAACATATCGGCAAAAATGATTTCCGATCCCGAAGAATGAAAAACCTTCCCTGATGCCGTTTCAATTTGGTGGGCATCTTCTGCAAAAGCCATGGCGTTTTTACCATCGCGCAATTGCACGCTGGGCAAAATCTGCGCAAAATAGGCCTGACTGCCATCAATGGTGCGAAACCGGCGCAAAATGTTTTCTGGCAAATCCGCCTCAGATAACTTTTTCACATCCAGCAACGTGCGCAGCGAATCCAGTTTTTCTTTTTGGGGCCCTTTTAACAATTTCACCCCTTCTCCGTAGGCAATCGTGTGCAATTCTTCAACGATCTCCAGTTTTCTGTCCTGTCCGCGCAATTCTGTCCAGAGCGTTTTCACCTTGTCAATGGTTGGTGTGGGATCATCTGATGCAATCTTTTTTTCGATGGCTTCAACAATTTCGTCCAGATCTTCTCTATTGTCGGCCATCACAATGCTGTACGATTGTGATTCTTTGTTGTATTTTGAAATGGTGGCCATTTTTTGTTTAACCGCCGCAGAAGCCGGCAGGTTGGCGCGCAAATTGGTGAAATCGTATTCAAATTGAATATCGGCCAAATGATACCCCAAATAACCCGTGACAATAACGGCCCCCACCAACACCGTTTTGGCATAGGGAAACGGCCCGCGACGACCTCCCCAGTTGTGGCCCCAAACGTGTTTCATGCGAACCCATTTGAGTTTTTGATCAATCAACACCAGCATCGCGGGCAAAACCGTTGTCATCGCAATCAACGACATAATGACGCCCGTGCCCACGATAAATCCAAATTCTGAAAACCCTTTAAAATCGGTCAATGTCAGCGCATAAAAGGCAATCGCCGTTGTTAAGGCGGCCGTTAAAATCGCCTGTCCGGTTTGCCCCAACATCGTTTCAATCGACAACCGCACATCCATGTGCGCCATGCGATCTTCGAGGTAACGGGCAAACAAATGAATGCCAAAATCGATGCCCAGACCAAACAAAATCACAAACAAAAAACCCGTCATCGTATTTAAGTTGCCAATGACCCAGTATGTAATGGCAAAGGCCCAGATCAATCCCATCACCAGCGGCAATGCCACAAAAAAAGCAGCCAGAGGTTGTCGAAAATAGAACGTCAGCAACAGCACCACACCCACAATACCCAAAATGAGCGTGGACGTAATATCGTTTAAAATGACATCGTATTCGTCGATCTTGTTTTTAAACGGCCCTCCGTATTCCACCAGCATATTGGGATGATAACCCACCGGATTCAACTCAGCCACGGCCTGCCGGATCACCTGGTGCATGTCTTTGGCAAACCCAATATTGCTCGCCGTTCCGGCAGCCATGGCCTCTAAGGCCAGAATGGTTTTTTCCCGGTTGGTATAATACGTGTCGTCACCTTCTTCTGATTTGCGATATTTGGCTTCAATATCCGAAAAATCCAGTGTTTCCTCATCTGCACTGTCGTCCAGTTGAATATACAAAGGCGACAGCTTCAATTTTTCTTGCGTTATGCGATCTTCAACTCGACTCAGAATCTCTTCAAGATCGTCTTCTGCCATAAACAACAGCGCATTTTTGCGATAAAAATCGACATCGCGTTTGTAATCGACATAATTGACATATTTGTGATATTTGGCCTTTTGCAGTTCGGCTGCCAGTGCTTCTGCAAACTTTTTATTTGCGTCAAAATCTGGGCTTTGCACCAGAATGATCAGACTGCCTACGCCGCCAACGCGCTTTTTAATTTCTTCAAGCGTTTTGACACTCTGATAACTGTCTGGAATTAATGCGGCAATATCCGTCTCAATCTTTTGCACCAGTTTATAAACAAAAAAACTACCAAAGACTGTCAACAAAATCGACACCACAAGGATGCTCTTGTAGTGTCGATATGTTTTATCGGCCAACCAGCGAAACATGGTTTCTACCAATTAAGCACCACCTTTCTCATCTACCGCGGTTTCCGCCAGTTTTTTGCGCAACTTATCCATCAAACTTTCAAAAGAAGCATTGCGAATTTCTTTTCGAAATTGCGACCGATTGCTCTGGCCAATGCTCAATTCGTCAATAACCATATCGTAAATGAGCCACTTGCCATTGACCTGGTGCATTTTGTAGTCTATCGCGCTTTTTTCGGTTTTATAATACACCATGGTTTTCACGGTGGCTTCTTTGTCTTTTACTTCCACCCCGATATAATCTATTTTTTCAGCCTTGGTGTACAACTTGGGATCTGCATAATTTTTTTCAATCAATTGCCTGTTGATATCGACAAAAGCCTTGCGTTCGGCTTCGGTGCGTTCGGCCCAGTCGCGCCCCAACGACAATTCACTGAGGGCATTAAAATCGAACAGATCGCCAACAATGGCCTTGAGTTTTGCGCGCTCCTGGGGTGTTTCACCCTTTGTTTTTGACCGCACAATGGTTTGAATGGCCTGGTCGCGCTCTTTAACCATCACAAGCAAAGCTTTGCCTGCCTCTGTTTCCACGGCAACACCCGTACCCATCATCAACCCCATCAGGAGCATACTGCGCATCAATAAAAACATAAAAAATCCCTTTATTCCAAAAAGACCATCCGCATAAACACAACACAATGCTCAACAACAGGCTTTTAAAATGGATCAATCTGCCTTTTCCGCCAGTTTTTCAGGAGCATTTGGCGCAGCAGGCGAAAGCCCGCGTGTGCGCAGCATCAAACCGCCAAAACCAAAAATAGCCGCGCTCAACAACCCCGATCCAATTACCATAAACCAGTACATTCCCACCACATGGTTGGCCAGTGCCAGCACGCAGAAAAAGGCTGCAAAAAAATCGCGCCGACTGATAAATTTGCCCGAATTGCAGAATCGGAAAAACCAACCGCGTTCTTCTTCGGGCACATCACTTGAAAAAGCCATGTTAAAACTCACAAGGCTGCCCGAACCCACATGTTTTAAATACAAAAAGATCAACAACACACCCAGCACATCCAAAAGCAACATCACCCCGCCCAGCATGGGATAAAAAACATCGTTTGTGTGGACATACATACTGCCGATAATCGCTGCAAAAAACACCAGGTAAGACGTATTGTCGGCCAGTGTATCAATCCATTCACCGAGGCGAGAATTCATAAACTTGAGCTTGGCAATCTCGCCGTCGCACCCATCAACAATGGAAGCAAACTGGAACAACAATCCACCCAAAACCAGATGCAAATAACTGGCCCCACCTTTAAACACCAGCCATGCCGACAAAAAACTGATCAGCATGGTCACAATTGAAAGTTGATTGGGCGTCACAGAAGTGCGCACCAGCAACCGGGTAATGCGCGTTGATATTTTGCGGTTAAAATGGCGTGACACAGGCCCGTCTGTGGGTTTGCCCAGCATTTTAAAAAGTGAGTTTTCAGCGTGGACATGGGCTTCGGGTGTATCCACATCGAGCCAGAATTTGCCATCGATATCCACTGTGCGCATGCTGCCACGCTCTGACAAAACGCGAATGCCACCTGACAAAGAGCCTTCTCCAGCTGTCACAGATTGTGACAGGGCTTCAAATAAAAACGGGCTGCACAAAAAGATGCCTGTATCAATGGCATTAAAATCCGACAGCTCTTTGCCAATTTTGACCACGCGGTCGCCTTCGAGCAAAACCTTGGTGGCATCTTCCATATCAAAAATGCGGTCAATTTGAGAATCGACACACAAAATGGCCTCGTCTTGTCCAATGGGCAACCCGCGCAATTTTTTCAGCGCCTCAGGATCAAATAAATGATCCGACATCAAAAGCAGAAAAGGTTCTTGCCCCACATAATCTTTTGCGGCAAGCACCGAAATGCCATTGCCGCGTTCCCAATCGGCATTAAAAACCCAGGAAATGTGTATATCATCAAACTGCATATCGCCAGACATTGCGGCTCGAATTTCATCTCCCCGATAGCCGGTCACCACCACAAACTCACCAATACCTGCCCGTTTTGCCGATAAAATGGTTCTCTTCAGCAAAGGCACCCCAGCCACCGGCACCAAAGGTTTGGGTATATCGGCACCATATCCTCTGAGCCGACTGCCCATGCCGGCCGCAATAATGACGGCTTTTTTAACCATATCCACCCTTTCAAAAACCCACCTGATATTTACTGCACAATGGGCTGGCCCGTTGCGCGCTGCAATCTGGCCCAAGCCCGATTATAATTAAAAACCGCTTCAAAATACTTTGCTCGAATAATGCCATACTCTTTGACTGCCTCAATCATATCTGAGGCTTTTTCAAGCCCGGCATTAAACCCATCTCGCACCGCTATAGACCAGCGCCGTGTGGCTGTGCGGGATTTTTCTGCAGCATCGACATTGCTTTGGGCTTCTAACCATTCCCGATAAATTTTTTCAATTTCAATAACCACACCTTTTTGTGCCAATTCGGACTGGTACCCCAATTTTTGATGTTCCAAACGCGCCTTTTTGACATTGGCCGAATTGAAACCAAAAGCCAAAGACTGCTTAAACCCGACCACAGCGCCCAATTGTAAAAAATTAAAATCATCTTTGGCAAACGGACTGTTTTGATCATCGCGATTGGGCGCATAATTGTATTTAAACTGCCCGGCCAAAAACACCTGCGGATACAGATCGCTTTGGGCCACACGCACCAGCGATTTCCGAGCCTGGATTGCCGCATCAAGCTGATGCATTTCTGGTCTGTGATTGGCATGGAAGAGATAATCGGCCAATGGCAAGGGTTCTGCCTGTACCAGGCCCAGCCGATCAACCGATAGGGAATCGGTCTGTCCCAATCCCAACAACAGCCGCATCGCCGATTCGGCAAGCATCTTGGCCTTTTGAGCCGCATTTACTTTTTCGGTGACATCGTAGGCAAATCGGTCTATTCGCGCCAGATCGGTATAGGTAAAATCGCCTTCGTCATCTTCGAGTTTTTGGGCCACATAATCACGGGCCTTTTGAAAATCGCCCTGGGCTTCCTGTGCCAGATCCCACAGTTCATTGGCCAATTGCAACCCGAAATACACTTCGGCCACCTGTAAAGACAGGTCGGCTTTTGACTTTTCAACCCCAGCCTCATAAGCCCGCACACCCGCTGCTGCGGCATGTTGAGCCCCATCGAGTTTGCCAAAAGTAAAAAGCGGCTGAACAAAGGTGGCTTCCGTTTGTGTAAACACACTCAAACTGCTCAAATCGGTGTCGCCAACCAGCGCATTACCCCGCGCTTCAGGAGAAGGTCCAATCACCGATGTCAATTCAAATTTAGGCAAAAATCGCGCCGCCCGTGCCTGAGCCAGTTGGGCTTGTGCAATATCCACATCCACCACCGCTGCCTGAACACCCGGATGGTACAGCATGGCCATACGCACACACATGGTTAAGGTCACGGGCTCTGCCCCCACGGCCTGCATCCAAACTCCGCACAACAACAAACTCATGACAACCTGTTGCAAGTTTATATGTGAAAAAAAAATACATCTGTAACATTTAAACAACACATCCCCCTTGCAGCGTGATCTAAACAGATGGCCAAAATCCTTTAACTATAAGAACAATCCACCTGCAATCAAGCCTATATATAAAAAACGCTTACTATTTGGATGGCATTGGGCCAAATAGTAAGCGAAAGTTATGCCATAAAAACAAACACTATCCATTACTGTTTTGGTTGCTCGTTTCGACGGCGTGTGGCCATGAGTATAAAACCAAATATCACCCAGAAAATTTTGCGAATGCGGCGAATGATGCCAACCCCTAACCCCAATTCTTGCCCCAGGCCCAGCAAATGAAACAAAAAAACATGCCCGCTTTCAAAAACCCCCACGCCAGAGGGGATAAAGAAAAAAACAGAGTTAATAATCAGCGATAAGGATGTGAGCAGAAACGATGTTGCAAAGGTTGCAGGTTGATGCAACAACAACAAAACGACATACACTTCTAAAATTCCAAAAATCCAGCTTATCATGTGCAAATTCATACACCACCAGAATCCCGATTTGTTCTGCCGGTAAAAAGCGGCAATATCCCGATCTATCTCTTCAAAGGCAGCCCTGCGGGATTCCAGAAAAGGGAGATGCAATCGCCCCAACAAATCAATAAGACCCACAAACATGTTTTGCCTTTGGGAAACCAAGGCCACCACAATCAATACAGCCCCCACCAGCAGTACAACCCCCAATCCAAGTTGTATTTCAACAGGCAACGAAAACTGCCAGATAGCCACCCCGGCTCCAACCAGGGCAAAAATTAATCCACTCACCATTTCAATGGTTTTGTTAATCACCAGCGACGGCACACCGCGCATGACTGACATGCGATCTTTCAGCATATACACTTTGGCCAGTTCGCCCCCTACCGTTGCAGTTGGGGTCACATTGCCAATGGCCTCACCAGATATTTTGGCGCAAAACAGCGCCCAAAAATGTGGCCGTGATTCTTTTTCAAAACACACCGCCCACGCCCATGTGTTGGTCATGTGCCACCCCATCGCAATCGCCATCACCGGCACATAACCCCAGCCTATCAATTGCACATGTTGCCAAACACTATCTATCCCTGCCCGATAAATCAAATACCCCAAAAGCCCCAAACCAATGGCCCAAAATAACACCCGGCGTACATGTTTCATTGTCTCTCCTGCGACACACATCAAAACGGCGGCGAAT
>CAXNEV010000169.1:0-7573 GCA_964200925.1 Candidatus Latescibacterota bacterium
TATCGGCCCTTGTAGTCATCTGGGCAATCCGCCTGGGGACTTTCCTGTTCGGTCGCATCAAAAAAGCAGGAAAAGATGACCGTTTTGATGAGCTAAAACCTTCCTTCATCCGTTTCCTAAACGTTTGGACTATTCAAGGCTTATGGGTAACTTTCACAATGGCAGCCGCGCTGGTCGCCATCACAACAATCACCAGAAAAGAATTGGATTTATTTTCCCTTGTCGGTTTTCTGATGTGGGTATTCGGCTTTGTTATCGAAGTTATAGCCGACTCCCAAAAAAGCCGTTTCAGCGCAAATCCAAACAACAAAGGCAAGTTTATTCAAACGGGTTTATGGTCTCGGTCTCGCCATCCCAATTACTTTGGTGAGATCATTCTCTGGATCGGCGTAGCGGTAATCGCTTTTCCTGTGTTGCAAGGCTGGCAGTGGGGCGCCTTAATTTCTCCCGTTTTTGTCACATTCCTTCTTATTCGCGTCAGTGGCGTTCCACTCCTTGAAAATAAAGCGGATAAGAAATGGGGTGGCCAAGAAGTTTACGAGTCTTATAAAAAGAGAACGCCAGTATTGATTCCTCGATTGCGGTGAAGTTAAGGCCGAGTAGGCTGCCATCGAAGGTTGGGAAGACGGTGCTCCTGAGTACTGGCGCACTGGGCACTGGAACTTCTTCTCCTTCAAGTGTCGGTGCATGGGGCGCGTACCAACGTCCATCGCCATCCTTTTATCCCAAATCTTTATCTGAATATCTATAAAAAATACGCAGGTTTTTGGGAAAGGCGTTCATCACATGAACGCCTTTTTTGTTGTATGCCGTTTGATTTCATGTTGGTCGAGAAAATTTAACTTGGTGTGTCTTATTCATGGGCGTATCTTTCCACACTTGAATGTGTTGCCCATCCCTTTTGAACGGGCGGTTGCGGATCATGATTAAGAGAGGATTTTAGATGCGAAAAGCCAAAATTGTGAGCACGCTTGGCCCGGCGAGTTCTTCAGCGGCCATGTTGGAACAATTGATTGCGGCAGGTGTGAATGTTTTTCGGCTCAATTTTTCACATGGCAGCCAACAGGATCATATCGATCTGGTTTATCGCATTCGTCAGGTGGAAAAAAAACTCAACTGCCCGGTGGCTATTTTGCAGGATTTGCAGGGGCCAAAAATTCGGGTTGGGAAGTTGGTTGAAGAACCCATCTTGCTCAAATCCGGAGGAAAATTGACCATAACCACACAGGATTTGATGGGAAATGCAGACCGCGTTTCGACAACGTATGAACATTTGCCACACGATGTGAAACCGTCTGATCGCATTTTGATAGATGATGGCAATATTGAACTTGTGGTTCGCGATGTTCAAGGGGTTGATGTGGTGTGTGAAATAGTAGTTGGCGGGCTTTTAAAATCGAATAAGGGCATCAATTTACCCGGTGTGCAGGTGAGTGCACCATCCTTGACAGCCAAAGATCGCAAAGATCTGGAAGTGGGCATGGCACTCGACGTCGATTTTGTGGCTCTGTCTTTTGTGCGCAAACCTGAAGATGTTAACGAGGTGAAGCATATCATCAAACGGGCGGGCAAAGATATACCCGTGATTGCCAAACTGGAACGCGCCGAAGCCGTGGCGCAATTGGAAAGCATTTTGGCAGTTGCAGATGGGGTGATGGTGGCCCGTGGGGATCTGGGTGTTGAAATGTCTCCTGAAGAAGTGCCCGTTATTCAAAAGCGGATTATAACGGCGGCCAATCGAGCCGGTGTGCTGGTGATCACCGCCACACAAATGCTCGAATCGATGACCGAAAATCCCCGGCCCACACGCGCGGAAGCCTCCGATGTGGCCAATGCCATTTTTGATGGTACCGATGCCGTGATGCTGTCGGGTGAAACAGCCGTTGGGAAATATCCCGTTCGCACGGTAGAAATGATGGCTCGCATTGTTGAAACCGCCGAAGATAGCATGCAGGTCGATATGGCCTTTTTTCAGGCGAGAAAATCGGATGAACCACTTTCATTTCCCGATGCCATTGGCCAGGCCGCCGCAGCTGTTTCGGTGGCTGTTGCCCCCAAAGCCATTGTGGCTTTTACCCAATCGGGATCAACGGCGCGGCTGATTTCCAAACGGCGTCCCAAGTCGCCCATTATTGCTTTTACGCCCAGCGAACGCATCTGGCGTCGGCTTTGTTTGTGCTGGGGAACAGATTCCCGACTGATTGAGATTATGGATGACACCGACCGCCTAATGGCCGAAGTGGAAGCCCGATTGCTGGTTGAAGGCAGTGTGCGTTTGGGCGATACCCTCGTGATTCTGGCCGGAGCGCCAATCACCGCGCGTGCCGAAACCAATTTGTTAAAATTGCACCGTGTTGGGGATACGCAGATCATTTTGGCAGAAGTTGGAAAAAATGAAAATCAATAAGAAGGCAGACTTGGGTTTTTGTGAGGGATATTATGGCCGATGAAAAAGAAGGGCCGGACGTTAAACCGGACAATACGGAAAGAAGAACTGTGGCATTGATGGAAGTTGCTGTTTCGCTGCTGGAACTGGATGATTTTTCGCAACTGAAAGATATCCTGAATGCAGAACGTCCTGCCGATGTGGCCGAATTGTTGCGCCGAATGGATGAAGACACGCGCAATCGGTTGTTTGGCCTGTTAGATGAAGAGCTGGCGGCAGAAACGCTTGCAGAATCGGATACAACCACCATGCTGTCCATTGTCGAAGATCTGGAACCTAAAACGTTGTCTGATCTTGTGGAAGAGATGGAGCCCGATGATGCGGCCGATGTATTATCTGAACTCAAAGACGATGAGGTGGCCCAGGTTCTGGCGCTGATGCGCAGCGAAGAAGCCCAGGAAATGCAGGATCTTCTCGTCCATGAGGAAGATACGGGCGGTGGGTTGATGACGCCGGATTTTATTCTGGTTCATCAATCTGCCACAGCAGGGGATGCCATGTTGGCGTTGCAAGAAGATGAAGATGCTCCCGATCATTATTATGTGTTTGTGGTCGATGATGAAAAACGCCCTGTTGGAACCGTTTCCTTGCACAAACTGGTGCGCACCCGGCCCCACATCGCCATTGCCCAGATTATGGACAGCAATGTGATCACCGTGAGGCAAGATACCGATCAGGAAGAAATTGCCCGCCTTTTTGAGCATTACAATTTTATGGCCGTGCCCGTTGTGGATGAAAATGGGCAAATGGTGGGAAGAATCACAGCCGACGACGTGATTGATGTGATCGAAGAGGAAGCCACAGAAGATATCTACAAAATGGCCGGTACCCACCACGATGAAATAGAAAGTACATCGGTTTTTGGGGTTGCGCGCAACCGGTTGCCGTGGCTTTTAATATGTCTGGCGGGAAGTTTTTTGTCAGGTGGGGTGATTCATTTTTTTGATGGGGCACTGGCAAAGGTTATTGCTCTGGCGGCCTTCATTCCGGCCATTACTGCAACCGGTGGAAATAGCGGTTTGCAATCATCTACTGTGACGGTGCGCAGTCTGGTAACCGGGCATGTGTCTTCTGGCATGGTGATGCGCACCATTTTTCGAGAAATTGGAACGGCAATGGTCATTGGGCTGGCCTGTGGCTTGGCAGCAACGGGTATGGCCTGGTTTTGGTTTGGCGAAAAAATGGTGGGTTTGTGTGTGGGCTTGGCGATGTTTTTGGCCATATCCGTGGCGGTGACTATGGGTGTTATTGTGCCGATTTTTTTAAACCGCATGGGCATTGACCCGGCAATTGCTTCCGGGCCGTTTATTACAACAACCAATGATATCCTGGGGCTGTTTATCTACCTGGGGCTGGCCACTTTGTTGATGCAATATCTTTCATAACAGGCAAAGGTGAAAACAGAAGTCTCAATCCATTTGATACGTTGCAACCGGAAGGAACATGAAGATTGTCTGGATAAGTATGCTGGGCTTTGTTTTGTGGGCAAGCTGTTTAAATGGGCCTGTTTTTGCACAGGAAACGATGGGTTCCATCGCTTTTCAAGGCAATAGGGGTTTGCCAACAAAAATATTAAAAACCATGATGGGCACGCGTGCAAAACCCTGGTATGGATTTTTGCCCTGGGCAAAAACCCCGCGATTTGATCTGGGGGTTTTCACAGATGATTTGAAGCGCATCCGCACCTTTTATCAAGACCAGGGGTATCACGAAGTCACCCTGGATTCATCACTGACCCGCATCTCAAATCGCGTGCGCGTGCTGATTCAGATAGAAGAAGGGCCTTTGACACTTGTTCAGCATGCAGAAGTGGTTGGATTGCACGATGTTTTGCAGAGTGTGCAAAAAACAATTCTCCAAAAAGGGAATGAATTAATCGGCCAGCCGCTGGTGCGTCAAGAGGTGATCAAACAAACAGATTTTATGGTGCGCCAGTTGAAAGACCATGGATATGCGTTTGCAAAAACATCTGTGGATTTTCAAATTGAACATGCAAAAGCACATATTGTTTTTACAGTCTTGCCCGGCCCGGTTTGTCGCATCGACTCGATACAGGTTGTTGGTAACGAAAAAATTGCAACGCCAACGGTTTTGCGCGGTGTCACCTTTCACAACGGCGATTTGTTTAGCGATACCAAGTTGCGAGACAGCCAGCGGCAGCTTTATCGGGCAGGGGTATTTCGTTCGGTGGCTTTGGGCATTCCCGACAGTGTTGAGGCAGTGACTCCAGTTACCGTGGTGTTGCGTGTGGCAGAGCGGCCTTTTCGCAGCCTGAAATTTGGGGGTGGGTATGATACGGATGAGGCGTTTCGCATTTTTGCAGAATGGGCACACCGCAATTTTTGGGGAGATGCAAGACAGGTTAAACTGTCGGGAAAATGGTCGGGACGCGGCCGCGAAGCCGTTGTGGGTTTGCGACAGCCCTATTTTTTTGGCAGTCGAAATTGGTTGACCATCGGCGGTAGTTTGTTGCGCAATCGGCGGGCCAATTTTGAACAGGATGAAATCAGTGGCAATGCCACGCTTGAACGCAATTTGGGGCAGAACAGCCATCTGGTGTTTCAACTCAGCGGCGGGTTGATCGATTTTAAGGCAGACAGTGCTTTTACAGATTATCGGACTACGTTTCTGATAGATACACGCGATGATGTTTTTGATCCAACTCTGGGTGTGCTGGCTCAACTTGCGGTGCGCCAGCGCGGTCGCTTATTTCAATCGGATGCCGAGTTTATTCAATTGACTGCCGAAGGTCGGTGGTTTTTGCCTTTGCCCTTTGACAGCGTGCTGGGTTTGCGCTCACAGGCAGGGGTTATTTTTGAAATTGGAAGTCCCGGACAGGTGCCGTCAATTGAACGTTTTTTTGCCGGGGGAATGAACAGTGTTCGGGGATGGGCGCTGGATGATTTGGGTCCACGAGTCTATTCAGAAAATGCACGGGATTATATTCCAGTGGGCGGCTTGAGCAAATGGGTTGGAGGCGCGGAGTTGCGAACCCGTTGGGGGGCTTATTGGGGCACGGCTTTTTTTTTAGATGTTGGGAAAGTGGGCAATAACGCGGGTGATTTGTTGCCTACAGATTTGGGATGGGCCGCAGGGGGAGGGGTTCGGTTTTTTACACCCGTTGGCCCATTGCGAATTGATGTGGGATATCGGCTATCTGAAGATGATCTTCGCGTGCTGAATCGATGGCATTATTTTATCAGCCTTGGCCAGGCTTTTTAAGACAGGCGAATAGAGGAATAGACGATTTGCAGATGACTCGCTTCGCTCGTGATCAGCAGAGCACCTGCGGTGCATTCCCTGCGGGAATTTGCTCGCTGCGCGAGCATCTGCAGATTCGCAGATTTGTTACAGGTTTGGAGTATTTATGAATAGGGGCAGGTTCATCCGGTATTTTTTGTGGAGCATGTTATCTGTCTCGGTTCTGGTTGCCAGTGGCCTGTGGTTGTTACAACAAGGGCATGCCAATGGGGCGATCCGGTCTTATCTGGTGCGGAAGCTCACACATGATTTAAACAGAACATGTCATATGGATACCTTTCAAGGCGATCCGCTTGGGCATTTTAAAATCACCGGTTGCCGGATAGAGGGGCTGGTGACTATTGATACCCTTGATGTGCGCCTTCGGGTGTCTGGATTGTTGCGTGGGCGAGTGGTTGTGGACAGTTTGCTGATTTCAGGGGCAGAAGTCCATATTGCTTCGCAGTCGGATTCAGCACAACTATCAACAGATACATGGTGGGCACAACCGCCACCTTTTTCTTTTGAGGTTTCTTTTTTAGATCTGTCGGGTGGGCAGGTGATCGTGGACTCGGGGGCTGTTTCGATAAATGACATCGATTTTTCAGGTGCCCTCATGGCAGATCATTCGGGATATCGGATTACCGTAGAACGGTATCAGTCCATTCAATTGACCCCTCCGTTGACCGTTTCCAATTTTTCGGGCCTGGCCGTTTTAAACAGTGGCGATTTAAAACTCAGCGATCTGGTATTGGAAACACCCTCCTCGCGTCTGTTTCTTTCAGGGAATATTGACAATTTGGAAGCCCCCAAATTCGATGTGACATTTCGGGCCGATGCGCTTTTTTTGCAGGAATTGGATTCGGTGGGTTTTGGCGATTTACCCAACCTTTATGTAAAATTGAACGGGAAGTTTTGCGGAACCATGTCGGAGTTTTCTGCTGAAGTTACCGCCGAAGAACAGGATTCGAAAATCCATGCAACCATCGACAAAAAAGAGAGCCGCTTGTCCGTGGGTGCGCAAATGCACTTGAAGGCATTTGATTCGGCAATCTGGTTGCCAAACAATCACCCATCGGTTGGTTTTGATTTGGATGGGAAATTGCAAACTGTTACCGATTCAACCGAATGGATCGCGTGTGATTTTATCGGGCGTTTTTCACATGTACAGCATGGTCTGGCACAAATCGATACACTCAACAGCACGGTTGTTTTTGACCGGGGAAAACTGGTTGGACACATGGATGCACAAGGCCCGGTTGGCCAGATAAAAGGGCAAGTGGATGGGCAATGGGATGGCGTGGAATTTACTGGGGCAGGGCAAATTGCCGTGTCCAATTTAAAAGTGTCTCAATTTCCAGAAATGCCAACGCAATTGGGCTCGGTAACAGGTGGTGTGAAAATCACCCGCGATTCGATCTGGCATGTGGATACACAATTGACCCGTGCCGTGGTATCGGGAAAAGTTTTTTCCAATATCACCCTACAAGGCACCTATAATGGGCAACAAGCAGACGTGTTGCATTGGATGGCAGAATTGCCCGATTCGCTGGGCAAGGTCAATGGAAACATGGTTGTGATTTTGGGCAAAAACGATCCTCACCTGATTGGGCAATTTGATGGCCAGGTTTCTTTTCCCCATTTGTTTGCAACCGGTCAATACGGTCAAAATCTGCTGGTACATGGCGATGTGGATGTAAAGGGGAATGATCTCAAAACGGTGATTGGGCATGTGAAAATCAGCGGTCAACTGGAAGGTTTTGCAGGGGGTTTTGACAGTTTGCAGGTGGTTTTGAATGCCCGGCATGCCGATTCTGTTTTTGTTGAAGGGCACATCGTTGGCCCTGCTGGCAAACTGGATATTCACGGCTGGGGTGGGGTTGATGC
>CAXNEV010000170.1:0-7519 GCA_964200925.1 Candidatus Latescibacterota bacterium
TGCCCCCTTACCTTGTTGACGACGAAACATCCAGGCGCGAACTGGCCCTGCAACAGGGGGCCATTCGCCGGGCAGATGAAGGGGTTCACATCATCACCGAAGCGTTAAAAGCCCATGGCCTTGAAGACAATACCCTGGTTGTTTTCACCGTTGATCATGGCATTGAATTTCCCCGCGCCAAATGGTTTTGTTACGATCCCGGTATTGAAATTGCCCTCATGATGCGCTGGCCCAATGGTGGCCTTTCCGGCGGCAAAACCTGCCAGCACCTGCTCAGCAATGTCGATTTTTTGCCCACCTTAATGGAACTCATTCAAGAACCCATTCCCGACAATGTCGAAGGCATCAGCTTTGCAGGCGTTTTTACAAATCCCAACGCCAGCCCCACACGCGATGCGGTCTTTTCAATTTTTCAGAGCAGCGACAGCCGCAGCGTGCGCACCAGTCAGTACAAATTCATTCGCAATTTTGCACCACGCCGCCTGCTTGATGTGCCAGTCAATATGACCCACACCCCACGCCCGCACATCAAACAACCCGTTGCAGAACTCTACGACCTTGAAAAAGATCCCAATGAATTTAACAATGTGGCCAACAATCCGGCCTACAAGGAGGTTTACCAACACTTGAGCGAGCGTCTCTGGAAATGGATGGACGACGTGCATGATCCAACGCTCAAAAGCCCCATACCCACACCTTATTACTACGAAGCCATTGCAGAATATCACCATCGCACATGATCTTCTCACCATACAACCCGTGATGTATCCCTACACATCGAACAGAAGTAAAACTCAAATTTACCAAGGAGAACAAGCACCATGCCCAAAGGAAAAACCATCAATCTCGCGCTTGTTGGCTGCGGCGGCATTGCCGGTGCGCACCTGCGCCGTTATGAAGAAATCATCTCCAAAGGCGAAAATCGCTTCCGCATTGTTGCCACCGTTGACAGTGAAATCAGCCATGCCAAATCATTTGCCAATCAAATCCATGCCAAAACAGGGTGGGAAGTGAACCCCTATCGCAGTGTTGCCGATTTGCTGAACAGCGAGAAAAATCTCGACGGAGCCGATGTGTGCAGCCCCCACGGGTTGCACCACGTTTTGGGATGTGAATTGCTCAAAGGTGGCGTGAATGTGCTCATTGAAAAACCCATTGGCATCACCGTCAAAGCATCCAAAGAAATTATTGCAGCGGCTAAAAAATACAAAAAAATTGCCGCCAATGCGGAACAGTGCCGTCGCAGCATTGGCCAGCGCACCATTCACTGGGCTTTCCACAGCGGCCTGCTGGGCACCCCCCGGCTGTGGTATGCCATTCGATCAAGCTGGCAAGACCCGGCTGTTTACCCCAACTGGCACTGGCGCGTCGATCGCAAACTCGGCGGTTGTGGTATGGTCATGGACAGTGGCGCCCACTGGGTCGATACGATGCGCTACTGGTTTGGCGACATCGACAGTGTGTATGCCCGCGTGGAACAAATAGAACAACGCCCGCACAAAAAAGGCGACAAACTGGTCAATGATGCCCGCGAAGATTTCTGGACCAGCATCTTCAATTTTTCCAACGGAGTTATTGGCACCTGGTCATGGACCATCAGCGCACCCGGAAAAGGCTTCACCCAGCTCACCCTGACCGGTAGCAAGGGCAGCATTGTCGATTCCGACGTTTTCCACCCTTCGGCCTTTCAGGCCAATGGCGAAGCCCAGTTGCTCGATGGCACATCATACAGCATGCCGCGCCTTCAGCAAATGTATCAGGAAACATTGAGCCAGAAAGACAAAGACCGCCTCTTCCCCTATGGCCTCACCGACGGGATGGCACTGGAACTGTGGGACTTCATCGATGCCCTCAGCATTGGACGCCCCGTTGAAATTGATGCCGAAGAAGGCATGAAAAGCAAAGCGGTGAGTGAAGCGATCTACGAATCAGGGAAATCAGGCCAGGTTGTCAAAGTCAAAGATGTTATCTCTGGCAAAGTCAACAGCTACCAGAAAGATGTTGATCGCATGTGGAAATTGTAGCCACAAAAAGAAAAGAAGTATCGGTCTCTAACAAAAAGCGGTCGCTTGTAACAAGCGACCGCTTTTTTTGATCTGTGATTTAAAGGAGGGATTTAATCAAGCCTTCCCCACGCCTATGAAATCTCGGTTTTTTGGGTATTGCCATCCACACCCGGTGTCCAGCTCTGCGCCTCATTGACTGGAGCAGAACCATTGGAATTTTGGGGCGCTGCACCTGATTTTTCATCTGATGTTTTTTGTTCCTCACCTGAATCTTCGCCACAGATATTGCACACAATCAGCTTGCGAAAAAGCAAAAATCCCACAATCAGCGCCAATACAATGCCCGGAATGATCGCATATTTCAAAATTTGCCGAAATAAGGAAGGGCGAGACCGGCGAATTTCAATCGGCAAACCTGTTCGATGAACCAGATCGGCCAGTTGATCAAAGTCAATCCCTTTAAGCGTTGCGGCGGCCTGTTTCATATAATCGGCAACGGGATTCTTCATAATGTTAACTCCTTTCAGAAAACAGCTATGTCAACATGTTTGATTTAAAAAATACCTCTATATGTAAAATCTGCGCCCCGGTTACACCCACAAAGAAAATATCAGCAAATCACACCCCCAAAAACAAGTCCATTTTTAAATTTTTACCATGTGCTGTTGTGCATATGCTTTTAAAATGATCTCAATTTCTGCCTGAAACCGCTCAAGAGGTTCGGCAATTTGATGCTGAAACTCCTCTCGTATCAGGCTCTGGTATTCACGCGCAGCCTTCAACAAAATTTCAGAATTGTGTTGAAGCGTGTGGTAATCATCCTGAAAATGTTCAAACTGATCATGGAGGGTTTGCATGAGCCGGCTTGCTGAGTTGCTCACATTGCGCTGAAAAGCCTCGCGATATCCCTCACTGAATTGTTTGAGATGTGCCAAAGCCTCATTCATAAACGTTTTGACTTCGTCTATTTGCAGGGCTTCGTGAGTCGTCAAAATCAGATGATGCCCCTGAATGGCCAAACGCACCGCATCTCCCAGATTGCGAGGATAATGCCGCACAACATGCGCCATAAATTTCCAATACTCTTTGCGATAATGACTCTTGAATCCCTGATGCCACAGCGATTTAAAAAATGCTTTGATCTCCGTCATCCCAATGGGCATCAAACTGATAGGACGACGCTCCCGATGTGCATAATGCGTGCGACACCGTTCAAAAAACACCCCGGCACTGTTTAATGTTTCAACCACATGGCGGTGCCGATTCAACAAAATCTCTGGGGCAATTAAGGGCACATAACTCAAGGTGCGGCTAAAAATGCCCGAATCCCCTGTGTATTTAACCCCTTCAACCAACCGCCCCAAGCGTTGATACCGTTTGTAATCAGGCGTATCGCGCAACACGCCCAAAATGCCCACCATCGCCACCGGAATACCCGCTTCGCAAATGAACGCGATCATGCGATCTGCAATGTCATCCGGGTCGGTATCCAGCCCCATAATAAACCCGGCCTGTACTTCCATGCCATATTTTTGCAAAATTTTAACTTTGTCGAGCAAGGGGGTGTTGCCCTGCAAATTTTTGCGCGCCCCCATAAATTTCAGGCTTTCTTCTACGGGTGATTCAATGCCTGCAAAAATTTTGTCAAAACCAGCCTGGTGCATGGCTTCCAATAATGCAACATCATCGCTCACCCGAATGCTCGCCTGAGTATTAAACTGAAAGGGATAACTGCGTTTTTTCTGCCACGGAATCACATCGGTTTCCAGGGTTTCTCGAATCTGTTCCCGGTTCCCAACAAAATTGTCATCCACTGCCATAATAGATCCGCGCCACCCCGAATCATAAAGCGCATCCAGTTCCTGAATCACCCGGCTTGTACTTTTGATTCGCGTGGTTTTTCCATAAAGCGACGGAATGTTGCAAAACGTGCAGCTTTCAGGACATCCCCGCGTCATCTGGATAACCATCGAACTGTAGTGCTTAAAATCGATCAAATTCCAGCGCGGCAAAGGCGTTTTGGCCAAACTTTGAAAAGCCCCCCGGCGGTCGATATATGCCCGCTCGACAGATTTTGGATTGGCCACCATTTGTTCAACAACATCCATGAACCCATTTTCAGCTTCGCCCAAATAAAACACGGCCTGCCCTTCTATCTCTTCGTAATACTGCGTTGGCAAAGGCCCGCCATTCAGCACGGGCACGCCCTTTTTATTGCATCGGTCAATAATCTGTTCGAGTGAGTGCCAGTGAATAATCATGGACGAGGTAATCACAATATCTGCCCAGTTGAGATCCGCATCTTCCAGCGGCTTCACATTCATATCTACAACCCGCAACAGATAATGCTCAGGCATCATGCCTGCAATGGTGAGCAACCCCAATGGAGGAAACGCCGATTTTTTATCGATCATTTTCAGCGCTTCGTCAAAGCTCCAGAACGTTACCGGATTCTTGGGATAAACGAGCAATGCATTGGGCATACCCACATCCTTTCGTCAAATTCCCCTATAAGAACAACACACCCTGACAACATACAAAAAAGAGACAAAAACACCACCTAAAAAATAATTTTAAAAAAAAATAGTTTTGCCACACAACAATCTGATGACAAATCTGCCAGTTGCAAAAACAACGAGGGGTAATTCGAATAAAAAAACGCAGTTAATTTACACAAAGTATATGAAATCAACAGATTAATTTTAAAATAAAATTCTGCTACTAAAAGAAAATTCAAAAGGTCTGCAGAGATTTAATCCTTGACACGCGCGGTTTTGTCTTATTTATATTCTCCACATGAACTCCCGTCAGTATTCCTGCAGCTTCTTATTTTTCAAATAAATTTCAAATCTATGAATATCCGCACTGAACTTGGCATGCTCCACACCGATTTGTTTCCCCAAACCGAACGCGACCGCCTTTCTCACATGGTGGCCAGCCACCAGACCGAGCGGCGCAAAAATATCAATCAAAAAGACAGGAACACCTGGACACGCCTCAAAAACAGAGCCGATTGGGAAGCTTTTGTCAAACCGCGCATCACGGCCTTGCGAGCCTCTTTAGGGATTTATCCCGCCCCTCCCAATCCGCTGCCTGTTCACACAGGCAGCACAGTTGAAGGAGATGGCTACCAGATCGAAAACCTCGTTTTTGAAAGCCGTCCCGGCATCTTTGTCACAGCCAATCTGTACTGTCCATCCAAACCACAAAACGGCATGCCAGGCATTATTCTTGTTCACAGCCATCACAATCCCAAAACACAGGGCGAGCTTCAAGACATGGGCATGTTGTGGGCGCGGGCGGGTTGTCTGGTTTTGGTCATGGATCAATTTTGTTATGGAGAACGCGGCAACCATCATCCCGGCCCCAGGCAGGACTACCGTTTTCGGTATATAACCGGCATGCAGCTCTATGCACTTGGCGACAGCTTAATGGGATGGATGGTCTGGGATATTCAGCGAGGGGTTGACCTGCTTTTATCGCGACGTGGAATTGATCCGGCCAAAATCATCCTGATGGGTTCTGTTGCCGGGGGGGGTGATCCGGCTGCGGTTGCCGCTGCACTGGACAATCGAATTGCCTGTACCGTGCCGTTTAACTTTGGCGGCCCCCAGCCCGAAACGCCCTATCCCTTGCCAGAAGATGCCGAAAAAAGTTTCAACTACCTCGGCAGTGGCAGTTGGGAATCCACCCGCAATTTAAGACTCAGCGGTCGAGATGGGTTTTTGCCCTATCTCATCGCCGGTTCAATGGCCCCTCGAAAACTCATCTATGCTCACGAATTTTTTTGGGATCAGGCCAGAGATCCCGTGTGGAAACGCCTGCGAAAAATTTTTGATTGGTACAATGCCGCCGACCATCTCGACCATACCGAGGGATTTGGCCTGTTACAGGGCCGCCCGCCCGAAGCATCCCATTGCAACAACATTGGAGCACCCCATCGCCAGCGCATCTATGCGGCATTAGAACGCTGGTTCGGCATAACCCCACCCGCACAAGAACGCCAGGAACGCCTGACAGAAGACAAACTCCGATGCTGGACACCCGAACTTCAACAAAAACTCAATCCCCTTCCAGTGCATCAACTGCTTTGTGCCCTTGGCAATCAACGGGCACAAACTGCAAATCAAGCATTGGAAAATAAACCGCCCAAAACGCGCCGCCACACCCTGCAAAAAACCTGGGCAAATATATTGGGCAACATCAAACCCCAAACCGACTTTGCCGAAACAAATGATCCACAGGTTTTTGAGAATTTAACCTGCGAACGCATCGTGCTCACCTTTGAACCGCATATTCTCGTGCCTTTGCTGCTGTGTTTGCCCAAATCAAAAACCCCACCAACGGCCATCGTTGTGGGGCTGTCACAATCGGGTAAAAAGGCATTCTTGTCCAAGCACGCCGAACAAATCGCCAACCTGTTGTCATCGGGAATAGCCGTGTGTTTGCCCGATATTCGCGGCACCGGCGAAACATGTCCAGAAGGTTCGCGCAGCCCGCGCAGCCGTGCGTCGTCGCTATCGGCCACAGAACTCATGCTGGGGCAAACCATGCTGGGAGCCCGTTTGCGCGATGTGCGATCCATCCTGTCCTATTTGCGCATTCGATTTTCCAAATCTTCCCTATCATTGTGGGGCGACAGTTTTGCACCGATCAATCCGCCAGATATGCCCGATCCCCAGATGGAGGATGCCGAAGGGCCACAACCTGCCGAACCCCTCGGCGGTCTTCTTGCCCTTTTTGGCGCTCTTTTTGAAGACGATATAAAAGCAGTCGTGATAAAAGGCATGATCACAGGCTATCAATCCCTGTTAAACAACACCTGTTGTTATGTGCCCCATGACGCCGTTGTTCCCGGAGCACTTCAAACTGGTGACCTTTGTGATATTGCGGCCACGCTGAGTCCGTGTTTTTTGCACCTATCACGCCTTGTGGACGGTCGCAACTGTCTTGTGCCCTCTGAAAACATCCACCCAATATACGCACCCGTGCAAACAGCTTATTCCAAAACACCCGACCATTTGTGTCTTGACCCGGATGAAAAGACCGACGCGGCAACCTGGTTTATCACCAGACTCGGACAGTAATCAAATTCTTTAACACCGCTTTTCACTTTCCGCCTTAATCAGGAGCATTCCCAATGTCCTCTCAATCTACCCGCGCCAAATACGGGGCCGAAGCCTTTGCAGATTTTAAAGGCAAACTGCCCCAAACATTTCCTCGCACCATGGGGCCAAACGCAATGAAATATTTGCAAGAGGTCGTCGATTCCGGCCTCACAAGCAACATGGTTACGCGTTTTGAACAGGCTTTTGCAAAAGCCATGGGCATCAAACACTGTATCGCTGCCCCGGGGTGTACGGCAGCCCTCAACATTTTGTCGGCCGCGCTTGACTATCATCCCGGCGATGAAATCATTGTCAGTTCCATCACCGATTACGGCACCGTGATGGGCCTCATCAAAGAAAACCTCATTCCCGTTTTTGCCGACACAGAACCCGATCTTCCCATCA
>CAXNEV010000171.1:0-7491 GCA_964200925.1 Candidatus Latescibacterota bacterium
GACCAATGCCATTTCGCCCAGTTTCATCAGCCCATTCACAATAATGGCAATTCGTTGATCCGCATCACCGCTTTCCCCTTCAGCCGTTACCCGATACACCCCATGCCCTTGATTCAAAACGGGAATGGTCAAACCGGATTTGCGATCTTTAATGGAGAGCGTTTGGGCAACAACAGGTGCAGACGGATCGCGTTTGCATGCTTCTAAAAACACACGCCGCACACCGAGATGATGGGGTAATCCACATGGAAAATACAACAGATCATCGGCTGTTTTTTCCATGCCACCCAGTATCTGCATAGCCCGAATCACAAAAGACAGGCGATCTGTTATCCCGGTTTGCTGGCTATAAGAATGCACCCGATAAACAGGCTTTTGATCGCGCTGTTGTCGGTAGAGTGCAAGCGTACTATTGTGAAAGTGTGCATCCATCGGCACCAACTCAATCCGATGGCCAATATCCTGCGTTTGCCCCATATCAAACTCCATTCGACACGTCAAAAATACATACCCTTATGCACAAAGAGTAACGCATATTTACCCATTTATAAAAAAAGAACCCCCTATGCCCCAAGCACCAATTTTCGCACGGCTTCGGCAAACCCGTCTGCATCCACACGCGATGTCACATGAATGCCCTGTCCTTTTACAGCCTCATGGGTTTCGGCATCGGCATTGCCCATTAACACGCCCACACCCGCAGCCTGCAACATCGGCAGATCGTTATTGCCATCGCCAATGGCCATCACATCAGACATTGGAATACCCGCATGGCGCGCAATAGCTTCTAAAGCCCGTCCTTTGTTAATGGCCGGGTTCATCACTTCCACACGTCCGACCATCGCCCAGGCCGTATAAATGCGGTCGCCAAACATCCGTTTGAGATCATCCAGCAACCCATTTAAATCCTCGGGCTCTGGCAACAACATCACTTTGGGGGGAATGCCCAACTCACCTGCTTGAATCCGTTTTGCCAATCCCGCATCCACATCATAAGTCATCTCGGTCATGGCTGCCACGGCACGACCCTGTTCCGTGTCGCGGTCGGTAATATAAATTTCTCGTAGCTCATGCCCATCCAGATCACATCGGCAATACACAAAATTGACCCGGCGATCGATAATATACTGCATCAATTCTGCAAACACATCCCTGGTCAATCGCTGTTCATACATTAATGAACGATGGCCGTTCACGCGAGGAGCAAAAACCAGTGCTCCGTTATACGCGCCCACATACAATGCATTGGCAATTGTGAGATTCTGTTTAAAAGGAATCTGATTGCGATCAAAATTTCGCCCGCTAATAGATGCCACCTGAATGCCGCGATTGATCAACTCGCGAATGATTTGCAAAGATACTTGTGAGGGAATATTTGACTTGTGCAACAATGTTCCATCCAGATCAAATGCCACCAACCGAATCACCCGGACCTCCTCCATAAACCATGTGTGAAACACCCCGCGCCACGCAGGTTTCAATGCAGGCATGTTAAGGGTTCATTCAAAAATAAGTTTTTGGTTTTGCAAGTCTTCGAATCTGCGAATCGCCCATTTGTTGATTCATTGATTTGCCTGATGTTCATAACCGAAAAGTAATTTATAGACAGACCCTAATCCACAATCGGCAACCGCACGGTTGCCCCTCGTTCTACAGATCGAAACACAGCCTCGGTAAATTCCATATACTTGACACCGTCATAAAAACTCGTATCGCCCTGCGGCCCTCCCTGAATGGCCGACACAAAATCCTGTTCCACCGTCCATTCGCGGGCTTCTTTTGCCGGAATGGGAATTTCTTTCAATTCTTGATCACCAACCTTGCCGCCCAAAATCGTATCGCTGTTTAACTTGTATATCAATGTCCCCTCACTGCCATAGGCTTCAACTTGAGGGTCTATGCCAAACCGCGCCACTGCCGAAAACAAAAACGCCGCCGTGGCCCCATTGGCCATTTGCCCCATAATATTCACCGTATCAGGGCGCTCCACAGGGCCCATGCCCCCTTCTGGTAAAGGTCGCGTTTTCACAAACGTCTCGGCCTGAGCCGTGAGGGTGTTCAAATACCCAAACCATCGGTGCACCACCTCCACCAAAATGCCCATATTCAACACATTCAAACCCGAAAACCGATCTATTTGGCGCCAGTGCAACGGAGTGTTGGAATCGCTATTGCCCCCGGTAAACGACCGGGTATAAATGTTGTAAACATCACCTAGATATCCGTCTTTGATCAATCGGCGCATCACCCAGTCGCCTTTCATACCCATGGGCGAAGGGCAAATTTGCGTGATCAATCCCATTTCTTGCGCACGGGCATACATGGCCTTTGCCTGCATCAGGTTCATAGCCATTCGCGCCTGAACAAAGGTGTGTTTGCCCGCATCCAGTGCTTTTAAAACATACTCGCAGTGTTTGTAAGGCCATGTGCCAATCATCACCGCATCCACATCTTTTCGCGCAATCAATGCCTCCGGACTGGTCATCATATCGGGCTTTAAGCCAAATTCATTTGCAATTTTGCGCGCACTTTCCTCACTGCGGTTGCAAATAGCCACCACCTCGGCATCGGCCACTTTTGCAAGCCCTGGAAAATGCCTGCTGCGAAAAATGCCACCTGCGCCAATAATGCCAATACGCACCTTTTTTGCCATCTTTTTTCCTTTCTGTTCGAACAACTTCAGATCGCTTCGACCATCGCGTGGGGATAAATCCCCCCGCTAACGTTAAAAAGCCCCTGCGGGGCTCCCAACCCTGCAACCCAAAGACCACCACATTTGAAATCCCTATTTTAATTGTTCCAACAACCTCACGGCTGTATCGGCAATCAATTCGCCACACCCGGGTGCAAGCACACTGGCCTCGGGTTCATATCCCCCTTCAGCATACGACGCTTTTGTCGGAATATATCCAATTGAATCATTTGCCAATTCGATGACCATCGTCTGTTCAAAAGGAGAACGTGTTTTGACATCCAATCCCAATTCTACCATAAATTCACCCGGAATGGCCACAATGCCCAACTGTCCAATGCGCAAAACCTGAACCCATGTGGATATTGTTTCAGACACATCGGCCATGCGCTTGGTGATGCGCCGCACAAAGGCCCGTTCTGCCATCGTCGGTTGTGGTTTGGCTTCAATGTCTTTCACTTTTGCCAAATCATCAGGTGTGGGTTTGCCTTTTGATTTGATCGTTATTTCGGTCATGGCCGCGTCAAGCGGCACATCGGTTGCAAAATCCATTTCGTTCCAGGCCCACAATGCTCCCGCCGCAATCAAACCCGCCACGCGTTCGGAATGTTGAAACCGATCGTTTTGAGGCCGTTTGCCGCCCAAAACATCCACGTTGTTGATATCACCGCACGGGCCATTTGACAGAGCCGCCACACATGGCACATGTATCAACCGCTGGAAGAGGGTTGAAAATGCGCCAAAATAATCTGCTGAAACCGAATGCTCCGAATCGGGCACTCCCACATAATGCAAAGCATAATTGGCCAGAAGCCCCATTGGCAAACCGTTTTGTTTGCACAGCCCCAACACGCCAATTTCTGGATCAATGGGCCCCATGGGTTCTGCAACATCCGGGTTGCCAATGCCAGGATTGGTGCGCACCGACCCATCGCGCATCCGATACCTCCGGTTAAACACCACGCGATCTTCCATAGCCCGGCCAAATCCAACCTGCGCAGGCTGTCGTGTCTCCCAGGCCAACCGCACCACATCGGCAATGCGACCCACCAAAAATTCCGTGTAAGCATCTTCACCTGTGGCGGCTCCGGTGTGTGTATGCGTGCATGCAATGACCACGCGGTCGGGTGTTAATCCAACCGTTTCAAAAATGCGGGCCTTGGCCCGATCCAGAAACGCACGCTTAACCCCAATCAAATCACACACGACAATAGCCACACCAACCCCTTGGCGTTCAACCACAAAACTGCGCGCAAATAAAGGGTCGCGAATGCGCGAGGCAAACCGATCGTGAAACAACCCAGGAATCATGGTGCCCAGCGGCGGTGTTATATCCACACAAGCAGCCCCGGCAGAGATCATGGTATCTCCCTTCCCAAAAAAGCGGGACGGCAAACCGCCATCCCGCTTTTCAAAACATAACCCGATGTTATTTCAAATTGTGCAAATCTTCATATCCACTCAGATGGTACGAATATCCCAAATAATCGAGCAAATTGCACAGCGACCGGAAGGCCACGCCAAACCCATCCACCCCGCTAAATCCCCCAAATTGCCCACCGCCTTTGACATGGGGTTCCAGATCCACAAACACACCCGGCACGCCCATTTTTTTAAACTGGCGATCCAGCCTGGGCACAATCGTTTTATAGTCGCGCATCACCATTTCATGTCCGGCATCACCTTGATCCACCGGAATAAACCGGGTCAAGCCGCGTTTTTTGGCCTTGTTCAGCATCGGACGATTGGCCGGAGCGTTAAACCCTTTGATGTGAATCCATCCCAGTCCGGGTTTGGATGTTAAATACTGCTCAAACACACCCTCCGGACCATGCCCCATGCTTTCCAGATTGCCCACATCCATAATAATGCACGTATTGGGGCTGTTGATTTTTTTGTGAAGGGCAATCAGCGTTTCCCCATCACCACCAATCAAATGCGACTCCACTTCATTGCCATAAATCAGCCCTTCTTTGGCACACATGGCCACAATTTCGGCAAGCTGATCGGCGGCCTGATCCAGATATTGCCAGGGATCGGACCCATGCGGATGATAAAAACTAAATCCCCGAATCAATTTGGTCTCAAATGCATGGGCCAGTTCAATCGCGTGTTTGACCTCGGTGTTCAAATATTTTTTAAATGGCACATAGCGATTGGTGGTGCCGTCATCAACATCCATCAACTTCACTTTGCCCAGCGGAGAGCCAATGCACGACACCGAAATGCCATATTCTTTGTGCAATTTCTGAAGTTGTTTAATCTCCTGTTTGTCCAGCAACATGGCGTTTTTAATGCCATTGCCCACATCGACAAATCGGATGGTATAGTGCGACAATCCCAGCGCGCGCATCATCGTCAACTGCTCTTCTGCGCGTTTGCTCACCGGCCCTTCGTCGGCAAACCCTGAAAGAATAACTTCTGCCAAAACTGCCTCCTTTTCAATGATCAGCGATTAATGATCAAAACCATAAAACCAAAACAGTCAGTAAACCCATTCATTGTTCACTGTCCCTTGTTTTCCCGATACCGTTTTTCCACTTCAGGCAACCACTTGACCACCCCAGGGTATTGGGGATCAATGGCCTCAGCTTTTTTAAAAGCTTTCCACGAATCTGCCCAGTTGCCCAATCGCCCGTAGAGCACACCCAGATTAAAATGTGTAGCCACATCGGTGGCATCTAAAATAAGGGCGCGTTGATAGGCGCGAATGGCCTTTTCAGAATCAAAACCCGGCCCATACCGCTCGCCCTGTGTGTTATGTTCGTATATATGAGCCAGCAATTTGAACCCTGTAGGATTTTCTGGTGCATGTAATACTGCCGTAAGGGCATGGGCCACGGCCTGGGGAATATGCCCCAAACGCAACTGAATATCGGCCAAATTCTGATAAACAGACACCTGACCTGGCCATTCTTTCAAAGCATTTTGCAACACCTGATCTGCTTTGGCCAAACTGTCTGAAAGCACATAAGCCCGGCTCAAACTCAATATGACATCGAGATTGCGAGGTTGTACAGATCGGGCATCGCGCAAAATTTTCAATGCCCTGTCGTAATGTTCCTGGGCCATATACACAAGCCCCAGATTGTAAAGTGCCTCTCCATATCCCGGTTGAGATCTCACGGCCCGATCCAATGCCTTTTCTGCGCCCGATAAATCACCCGCACCGTAAAGCACCGTACCTAAATTGAAATACAAATGTGGCAAATGCTGTTGCAAACTCAACGACGCCGGATGATCGGGATATCCATCCTGGAGTTGTTCCCAATAAAAAGCCGCCTGCGCCCAATTTTGCAAATTTAAAAACACATATCCCAACCGATACAACAAATTGGGAGAATTGGGCATCAACGATAAAGCCAATTCATAGGCTTTGGACGCCGCTTCAAATTGATTTTGCGCCTGCAACACAATACCCAGTTGATGCCACGCATCGCCATAATTGGGTTGGGCCTGCACGGCTGCACGAAAAGCCTGAGACGATTCTTTAAATTGCTGCAAGCTGTTGTAGGAAAGCCCCAGGTTGTAATGGGCCGATGCAAAACTGGGCGATAGAGCCACTGCTTTTTGAAAGGCGCGAATGGCTTCCCGGTGACGCCCTTGTTCGGCCAACTGCACCCCTTCGTTGTTGTGTTGCCCTGCTTGGGCTTCTACCTCATTTTGAGGTTTCACTTGACTCCCCGGCGGAGGCACGGCACCAGAACCCGTTTGTAAAAACAACACACCCAAACCCATGCATAAAATGAAACCCCATCGTTGCATCATGATGTCCACTTTTATCCCGTTGTCGGCCAGTTCACTGAAATCACACGCAGCGTTCCGGTGCCCTGATCACTGATCGGGGTAATTTCCACTTGCCGACTATCTGTATAGGCATTGCTGACAAGTGCAATAACCGCCAAAAACGTACACGAACTGGCAGGGCCAATGGCATCGGGTGAGCATGCCGCCAGGCCACTTCCAATAACTGCCCCACTGGCATTCATCACGCGCACATTTGCTTTTAACCCCGTTAGGGCCAGACCCAATTTGCTGTCAAAATTGCCCGATATGCGCAAAAATCCCGACGGATTGGCACCGCCTGTTGCATTTTCACCCAGAATAACAGGATTGCCCGCAACGGTTAAATCGCCAGAAATGAAAGTTGTGGAACCTGTGCCAGTGTCGGAACAGGCAAATAACATGGCCACACAAATACAAAGTAAGCCTTTCATAAACCCCCTGCCTTTCAGTGGGGTGGGGAACGTGCAAACGTTTAAACGTGCAAACGCGCTTTAATCCATCGTCCATCCAATATACAGCCGAATCAAAATTGGAGCAAGCAACCTTATGTCGTTGACAGAGACCCCGATACGTGCTACCATGCACACAATCGCACCATTTTTCAATTTCTCATTTTTCGGGTCAAATCGCGCCCCAAAACAGGAGCAAAACCATGGGTCAACCGCTCACATACACCCTGACCGTTCGCGAAGAAGATGGTTTTCAACGGCGATCCTTTCCCTGCACAACAACCCTTTATGCCGACAAAAGTCTCTGGTTCTCCAATGACCACAGCCGCTTGTTGGAATCCGACGGCAGCGAACGCCCATGCCAGATCGACGTGCGCCAGAATTATAAAGATGGCAGTGTGCGCATGGCAGAGGTAACCTTTGCACCATTCATTGAACCTTATGCCACACGGCACTACACATTTGAAATTGGCGGTCAACCCGCGCAAACCCAGGTGCGCAACCCCATATCCGTTGAAGAAAAACCCGACATGGTCATCGTGCGTCAGAGCGTGATGGCCTACA
>CAXNEV010000172.1:0-7486 GCA_964200925.1 Candidatus Latescibacterota bacterium
TGGACACCTATCCACATAGCACCTTTGCACCCAAAGCGCTGTATGCCATGGCCTGGACCTGTGAAAACGATCTGGATCAGCTCGATCAAGCCAGACTATACTACGAACAGGTAAAAGACCGTTATCCTATGACGCCATTTGGTGAACTATCTGTCGAAAAACTCAAGGGCAATTATTTAAAACCACCCGAACCCGCACAATCCGACACCGCTTTGGCCAAAACCCCCGCACTTTCTGATACGTCATCAACAACCGGATTTAAATCGCCAGACCTTTCTGCCATATTGGGTTCTTCAGACCAGGAACCCCTGCGCGCCAGTGAAGTTGAAATCCCACCTGAAGTGATAGAACAGGTAACACCTGTTTATCCGGTGACGGCCAAAGCCGAAGGACGCCCAGCAACAGTGGTGGTGCGGGTGCTGGTTCGCAAAGATGGACGCGTGGGCAAGGGGGAAGTGCTCAATGGCCCAGACATGTTTCAAAGCGCGGCTGTAATGGCCGCTGGTCAATATCGGTTTAAACCCGCCATGCATGCCGGACAACCGCGCGAAGTATGGATGGAAGTAACCGTGACATTTACCCCGCCAGATTAAAAAAAGCGATACTGTTTCGGTTTTGCATACAATCCAAACACCCTAAAAAGAGATCTGCACCCAAAATTAATGGTCAGTTCTTGAGCAGAAATAATGGGATGAATCAGCACCTTATGAAACGCGCATATGGGCTGACAAATCCCTCTAAAGTCCCCTTTAAAAAGGGGGAAATGACTGTTTGTGGTTGGATTTCAAAATTCACAATTTTTTATGCTTGGGTGCTTAACCTGGCATTCTTCACGGTTTTTTATTTTTAATTATGCCCGAAATTCCTCATTTTGTTCAAGAGCAAGCCCGTGTGTTATCCAACCAGCCTGTTGCCAAAGGCATTTACTTGATGCGTTTGGAAGCACCTGCCGTCAGCCGCACCTGTCAACCGGCACAATTTGTTCAAATTTTAACTGACCCAGGGCTGTCGCCATTTCTGCGCCGCCCCTTTAGTGCTTTGCGGGTAGATCGCGATGCGGGCTGGTTTGAAATTATTTACGATGTCATTGGGCCAGGCACCGAGCGAATGGCTGTGGCAAAGATAGGGGATGAATTTGACATCAACGGCCCATTGGGTCAACCGTTTGTGCCACCCAACACAGGCCGATTGTTACTGGTGGGCGGCGGCGTGGGATTGGTGCCGCTGGCCTTTTTGGCATGGGCACATCCAGAACGGCGCAACGATATGGTGTATTTAATGGGTGCTGCCAATGGCCATCGCATGCCCGATATGGCTGCGTTGTTGCCCCAAAATCTGGTATTGCATCTGGCAACAGATGATGGCAGTGTGGGACATAAAGGTTTTGTGACACAATTAATTGCCGAACATGTGGTACCCAATACAACCGTGATTACCTGTGGGCCACATGCCATGATGGCGCAAGTGGCTAAAATTGCAGGCGAGAGGAAATTGCCCTGTTTTGCCTCGCTTGAAAATCACATGGCTTGCGGATTTGGTGCCTGTATGGGATGTGTGGTGGCATACAAAGAGGCAACAACACCCGATTTGCAGTATCGGCGGGTATGTTTAGAAGGGCCGATGGTAAATGCCCACGCGATTGTTTGGTGAGGAAACGGGCCGACCTGCCGGGTCGCCCGAACAGTGTGGAGTGTTGCGTAAATGGATTTGTCAACGCATATTGGCGGCGGGTTAAAAATTAAAAACCCAGTGATGATGGCATCGGGTACCTTTGGACATGGGGCAGAATATGCCACACTGTTCGATTTAAGTCGGCTGGGCGGTGTGGTCACCAAAACAATTACGTTTCATGCACGAGCTGGCAACTTGCCACCGCGCACAGTCGAAACACCATCGGGCATGCTCAATTCAATCGGATTGACAAATCCGGGCATTGATGCTTTTATTCGGGACAAGGTGCCACCTCTGGCGGCCTTGAATACGGGTCGTGTGGTGAGCATTGCCGGTACGTCTAACGAAGAGTTTGCCGAAATGGCACGCCGGTTTAACGATCTGGATGGCGTGGATGCGCTCGAGTTAAATATTTCATCTCCCAATATGAAAGACGGGGGCATGTTGTTTGGCTGTTCAGAAACAGCAGCACATGATGTAACCAGAGCAGTAAAAGCTGTTTCCCGTTTGCCAATTATTGTAAAGCTCACACCCAATGTAACAGATATTGCTGCCATTGCGGTTGCTGTGGAAGAGGGTGGTGCTGATGGGATTGCGCTGATTAATACGCTGCTGGGCATGGCAGTTAATATTCATACGCGGCGGCCGGTATTGGGCAATATCACGGGCGGTTTGTCGGGGCCTGCAATCAAACCTGTTGCGCTGGCCCTGACATGGAAAGTCGTCAATCGGGTGTCGGTGCCAGTCATCGGCATGGGGGGAATCACCACCGTTCAAGATGCCCTTGAGTTTCTCATTATTGGTGCATCTGCCATTCAGGTTGGCACCGCCACGTTTGTTCACCACAGTGCGGCGCTGGAGATCATTGATGGAATTGCCGACTACTGCAAGGCACACCAATTGGCCAACCTCTCAGACCTTGTCGGCAGTTTGCAGCCGCCGCTTGGGCGTTAATGTCCGGTTGTTTGTGCTGGTGGGACTGCTGTGTGCATTGATGGTTGGTTGCGCGTCATCACCGAGATATCGCACCAAACCAATTTCGCAAAAACCGTCAGATCAGCCTGAAACAGAAGAAACAATATCACCTGTTTTAGAAAACGAGATTCTGTCCGGCAAAAAACCTTATCAAGTTGGGAATTCATCTTATTATGCCCACCAGTTTCATGGGCGGCCCACGGCCAGTGGTGATATTTTTGACATGAATGATCTCACGGCTGCACATCGCGAATTGCCGCTGGGCACGGTGATTCGGGTAACCCATCTGGGCAATGGCAAACAGGTGGTTGTAAAAGTGAATGACCGCGGCCCCTTTATTGAGGGGCGCATTCTCGATTTGTCGCTGGGGGCAGCACGCGAATTGGATATGGTTGGAGAAGGTGTGGCAAAGGTGATGATCGAAATTGTGAAACCCGTGGAGTAAAGATCAAATTAAAAGTTTTAAAAGGGCGTTTTGCACAAACAGCAAACGCCCTTTTTTTGTTCACAGTTCAATGGTTTATCAAAAAAATATTTTCCGAATTTTCAGCCAAAAGACACACAGGTCAACAACAAGTTGTGCAATAGAAAATTTGAAAATGTCAACCATCCCGGATGAAAAAAACTTTGACCTGGAAGGATAGATGAATCTAATTGCGGATACATGTTCTGATTCAATGAGATGAAATCTATTTTAAAGAGACAAATTGTATGGATATGGACATCGGGCTTTTCAAAACATTTGGTGAAGCGCTGGCCATTGGCTTTTTAATTGGGATTGAACGGTATAAAGACCGTTCACAAGATGAAAAAAAATCGGCGGGCCTTCGCACATTCACAATTTTTTCACTGCTGGGTGCGGTGTGCGGGCTGTTGCCCATTCCTTATACCGTGATAACACTGGGAGCATTGATTGTATTTCTCAGCATGGGGTATTATCGACGAGCGGTTGAAAGTTATGGGATGACAACAGAGGTTGCGGCGCTTTTGACGTTCTGGTTGGGGTATTTGATGCATCAATATGAAATGCTGGCTATCAGCAGCGGCATTATTCTGGTTATCTTGCTGGCGTTAAAACAGGTTTTGCACGATTTTGTGCGCAATCAAATACGCGAAGTTGAACTGTTTGATACGCTGAAATTTTTGGCGGTTGTTTTTGTGGTATTTCCGCTGCTGCCAAATCGCAATATGGGCCCGTATGATTTTTTCAACCCAACGCATATCTGGACATTGATTATTCTGGTTTCAACAGTCAGTTATCTGGGGTATGTGTTAACGCGTGTACTGGGCAATGAACGCGGATTGATGATCAGCGCCCTGATAGGCGGGGTTGTATCCACAACAGCGGTAACCATGTTTTTGGCCGAGCGAGTAAAACGCGCACCCGTACAATCGCGCATTTGTGGAGTAACCGGTGTAATGGCCAACGCCATTCAATTTCCGCGTTTGTTGTTGCTGGTGTGGATCATAAATGCCCAATTGGGGATGTTGCTCGCTGTGCCCTTGATAGGTATGGCAGCTATGGGCATTTTAGGTGCGTGGATATTGGGTCGAAAGCATCTTTTTCATGCAGCAGGTGAAACAACAGATGTGCCGCTGCAAAATCCGTATTCATTGAGATCGGCGCTGAAATTTGGCCTTTTTTTTGTGGGTGTGTTTCTGTTGTCAAAAATAGCGACAGTGCATCTGGGCGAACAGGGTATTTATTTAACCAGCGCCATTGCGGGATTAGGCGATGCCAGTGCGATTTCGCTGTCGGCAGCACAACTGGTAAACAATGACGAATTATCAGTTTTTGCAGCATGTGTCGCGATTTTTATCGCCGTGACGATGAACGCGCTGTTCAAGTGGATTCTGGCCTACATGAATGGCAATCGCGATCTGGCGTTCTGGTTGGGGGGCGGGTTTGTGACAATGTTATTGACAGGTGGGGTGTTGTTCGGTGTGGTTTATTCGTTTTGATTTTGAGGGTTAACCGGTGAATTTAAGACCATGTAAAACGTTGTCGAAAGAGATGTTATTGGATTACGGTCGATTTCTCATGGTTGAATGCCATCTGGAGAAATTCAAGTGTTGGCATGGACAACCATAATCGCACTTGCTTTGCGTTATTTGGATCGACATGCACCTTGATGATATTCAGATGCTCACAAAAAAGCCGCCCATTGGGATTTTTCCAATGGGCGGCTTTTGTTTTGTATCGAACTATTCTTTGCGACCATATTGCCGAATAAAATCATCGGTCATTTGACGGGCCTGATCGTCGCTGAATTGTTTGGGCGGCGATTTCATAAAATAAGACGATGGGGCCAACAACGGGCCTTTGATGCCGTGTTCAAGCGCCAATTTGCAGCAGCGCACCGCATCGATCACCACACCGGCAGAGTTTGGAGAATCCCAGACTTCGAGTTTGAGTTCGAGATTGAGAGGCACACCGCCAAAAGTTTCGCCTTCCATGCGAATGTGACACCATTTGCGATCTTCCAGCCATGGAATGTGATCGCTGGGGCCAACGTGGACATTGCCTTCACCCAGATCATAATCGAGCTGTGAGGTAACCGCATTCGTTTTGCTAATTTTTTTGGATTCCAGGCGTTCGCGTTCGAGCATGTTGTAAAAATCAGTGTTGCCACCAAAATTGAGCTGATAGGTGCGCAATACTTTGACACCGCGTTCGTGGAACAGGCGCGTCAGCACACGATGGGTAATGGTCGCCCCAACCTGAGATTTGATATCATCGCCAATGATGGGCAGACCGCGTTTTTCAAAACGTTCGGGCCAATGACCTGCACTGGCAATAAAAACCGGGATGCAGTTGACAAAAGCACAGCCAGCTTGCAGAATTTGTTCAACATACCACTTGGTGGCTTCTTCACTGCCCACGGGCAAATAATTGACAACCACATCGGTGCGGGTGGCTTTGAGAACTTCGGCCACATCAACCGTAGGGCCTGGGGCCTTCTCTATTATTTGCGACAAATACTTACCCAACCCGTCATGGGTCATGCCGCGCATAACAGGCACATTGAGTTTGGGCACATCTGCAAATTTAATGGTGTTGTTGGGATAGGCCAAAATGGCTTCGCTGATATCTTTGCCTACTTTGGTTGCCGCAATGTCAAATGCAGCGGAAAATTCGATATCGCGAATGTGATATCCCCCCAAATTGGCGTGCATCAGACCGGGAATGAAGGTGTCTTCAGCGGCGTTTTTATAATATTCAACACCCTGAACCAGAGACGATGCACAGTTGCCAACGCCAATAATGGCGACACGGACTTTTTTTGCCATGACAATGACCTCCGAAAAATATTATTGGGCCAGGCGGCGTCTGAAATCGCAGACACATTTCCGAGGGAGAAAAAGGAAACGGCACACTTGCCCCCGCCTGGCATGATAAGCGGTGTGGACAATTTGAATAGTTCAAATTTCAACCCTTTTTATTTATATGACAAATCAATAATTATTATATTATTTATAGATTTTATCTATAATATTGAGATGTTAGCCCTGGAGGCGTACATGAATTTGCACCATTTGCGATATTTTCTGGCAGTGGCCAAAACAGGTAGTTTCAGTCAGGCTGCACGAATTGTGCATGTGACCCAACCAACCGTGAGCAGTGGTATTTTGGAATTGGAAAAAACGCTGGGCGTAAAACTTTTTAACCGGGGCAGTCGGCATGTGGAATTGACCATGGAAGGGCGCACCCTGGTATCTTATGCCATGCAGGTGCAAGATTTGATTTCGGAAGTGGAAGACCGATTGCAACGGCGCGATGTGTTATCCGGTGAAGGATTTCAGTTTGGAGCCATTGATGCGGCTGTAACTTATCTGTTGCCCGATATTTTGAAAACGTATATGCGCAATTATCCCGAAGTAGCACTTTCTGTACAGGTGGCCCCATCGCGATATCTGGTGGAAGATTTGTTGATGAACCGATCCGAGTTTGGGGTTATTTCATTGCCATTTGAACATCCACGCATTGAAACCGTTTCGCTTTACCATGATGCCATGCCCCTAATTGTGGGATCATCACACCGGTTTGCCCGGCGAAAAACCGTCACACTGGCCGAAGTGGTACAAGAGCCGTTGATGCTGTTCCACGCCGATTCGGTATCGCGCAAGATTGTGGATGAACGTTTTGTTGAGGCGGGTGTGTCGCCGGGGGTGGTCATGGAAATGCGCAGTCCTGAAGCAATGCGCAAACTTGTTGAAGTGGGTGTGGGAATTTCGTTTTTGCCATTGCTGGCAGTGCAGGAATCACTGGATGCGGGGGTGCTAAAAATTGTCAACGTGCAGGGGGTGTCTTTTAGCCGAGAAATAGGGGTGGCCTGGCGGCGCGGGCGATATTTTGGCCCGGCCATTCGGCATTTGCTGGAGATGATTTTTGAGCAATATGGCGGATGGGATGCGTGGAAACAGAAGGTGGAATAAAAAAGACGATGGACAATAGTCAAAAATGCCTTTTAGGGTCTGTCTATAAATTCTCTTCGGTTATAAGCGTCAGGCGAATAGACAAATGGGCGATTCGCAGATTCGTCTATTCGCAGAACCAAAAATTTATTTCTGAATGGCCCCTTACCATCGTCCATCGTCGATGGTCTATTGTCAGCTTTTTTTATGGTTTAAATGTTTTAACGTCGATTTGTTCCAGGGTTTGAGCCATGAGGGGAGCAAGGTCAAACTGGGATTCGATGCGGTGTATCGTTTCCAATTTGGCTTTGGTTTCGGGATGTTTGGGCACAAAAACAGAGCAACAGTCTTCATAGGGTTCAATTGAAATGTCATAAGTGCCGATTTTTCGAGCCAGAGCAATAATATCGTCTTTGTTGTCGCC
>CAXNEV010000173.1:0-7476 GCA_964200925.1 Candidatus Latescibacterota bacterium
GGCGCACATCCTCAAACACTATGGCATTGAAACGTCGCGATCCGACTGGAACCTGTCGGATCTGCCGTCCCATTTACGCATGCGTGTTGAAGTGCAAGGCGACCAAGATAAACCCATTGCCACTGCTCGCGATTTTGATCAGCTCAAGGCAAAACTCGATTATCACATCGAAGAAACCACGTCCAGTGCCTGGCATCAGGTCGCCCGGCAATATGAACACAAAGACATAACCGACCTGATTGATCTGCCCGAACGCGTTGAAATTTCACAGGCCAACGGCATTCCCGTATTTGGTTATCCCGGCCTGAAACGCGACGGAGATCGGGTACACATTCAATTGTTCAAACGCCCCGAAGAAGCCGAACATGAAACCCGGCAGGGCTGGATTCGGCTGTGTGAATGTGAACTCAAGGAAGAGATGAAAGCCCTCAAAAAATCCCTCGGCGATTTCAAACAAATGCCCCAACTGGCCCTATTTGGCGGCAGTGAAGCGCTGCGCGAAGCCGCATACAAAAACCTGCTTGTCTTCCTGTTTGACCGCGAACCGCCTTTGCCCATCACACAACAACGGTTTCAAAATCGCATTCAAAAAGCCCAACAACAACTGCAACACGTCGTGCCGCAAATGCTCAATGCCATCTCATCCCTTTTTGAAACCTATCGCGACATCCACCGGATGCCCAATGCCTATCCCAACCTCGAATCCGACATCAACCGCCTCATGCCCCCCGACTTTTTGCAACACACCCCATTTGACCAGTTGTCTCAGTTAAGCCGCTATCTCAAAGCCATTTACCTGCGTGCCGAACGCGCCAAAATCGATCCGCGAAAAGACATGCAAAAAACCGAGCAGATTCAACCTTTTCAAGATGCCCTCGACTCCTTTTTAAAAAAAGAACTGTCCACTGCCAAACGCATGGCCGTTGATGAATTCCGCTGGATCCTCGAAGAATACCGCGTTTCTGTTTTTGCCCAGGAACTCGGCACCGCACAAAAAGTCTCGCCCAAACGGTTAAACGACAAGCTGGAAGAAATCCATGGCATGAAATAAAAAGCCCCGCTGAATTTCTTCAGCGGGGCTTTTGTGATAAGCATACCTGCAATGCCCACAGTCAATAAATACGCGATACCGCAGTAATTTTCCGCGCGACTCCGTTTCATAACGTATCTTGAAACATCACCAGCGTTGACAGGCTATTGTATTTGATGCATCCAGTGAGGGCATTCGCGGAAAATCAGCCTCCCTGCGTTTGAGGGACGACTTTTTGCCTACTTTTTGGTCGTTCAAAAAGTAGGTCGCCGAAGGCGTACAAAATGTGATAAAAAAATAAGCCGTCTGGAAAAAGTCATCCCTGCAACGAAATATCCACCGACGGACGCAATTGTGCACATGTCTTGAGCACCGGATGAATGTCGTGCGTCAACAGCGCATCAAATACCTTTTCATCGAGTTTCTCATTGTTGTCAATGGCGACATAAGCCTGCTGCGTCAAATTGTAATCAAACCGCGAGGCCCACTTGCGCGCACCCAAACGCGCTGTCGTCGAGCAGTTGTCAATCATATACGACACACCCCGAAAATGCATATATGGATTCAGCGAATCCACCGATTCAATCACCGATTCATTGGCAATCTCCGACCAGGCATGTCCATTTTCGGATAGAATATCACATTGGGCCACCATCACCGCACAATACACACCGGCAGTAAACGGATTCACCGGAATTTTTTCTTCCACGCGTTTGGCGCGCACCACCTTGCCCACTTCCCACATGCGTGTGCCATCAATTTTACCCATCGGATAACGCGCAAACCGCTTTCCGGCCATCACCACACTTTTAATCTCATTGCCGCTGGACACCTCGTCATAAATCTCCAGCAAAATGTCAGAGGATGGATGGTAGGCCGCACAATACGCCTTTTTAAACTCTGCCTTGCCTTTGGCATCCAATCCTTCATACACCGCCAGAATGCCCTGCTTGGAAATAATTTTTGAAATTGGCCCCGTAATCGATTCACACGATTCATTAAAGGCATCTTCTTCGCTCATGCCCAAAAACGTGAATCGGCGATACAAACTCTCCACCACACCGTGAACCGCACCCAGCAAAATCCCGCGCTCACCATAAATGTCCGACTTGTATTCATCTTCCATCGTCGTTTGAAACGTAAATGGCGCACCCAATGCCACCGACCAGCCCAGCGCAATATCCGTTGCCCGGCCATCGATATCCTGTTCCACGGCAAACGACGCATTGATCCCGGCGCCGTTCACCTGTTTGCCCTGTTCATACAACCGGCGCACCGACGGCCCCATGCCTTTTGGGCAAACCGCAATCACGTTCACATTGTCTGGCCATTTTACACCCTGTGCCGTCATGTGCCCCAGCAAAAAACCGTGCGACAAACCCAGCGTGGCACCCGGTTTGAGACGTTCAAACACCGACTGTAAATTCTGCGCCTGTGCCGCATCCGAAATCAACAACAACACCAGATCCGATTCGCCAACCACCTGATACATTTCACCCAGGGTGCCGTTGGCCTCTGTAAACCCGGCCTTTTCGGCTTCTTCAACCGAAGACGATCCAGGGCGCAACCCAACCTTCACCTTCACACCAGTACCCGTTAGGGAATCGCGCAAATTCTGAGCCTGAGCAGGCCCCTGCGAACCCCAGCCAATCACACCGATCTGTTTAATCCCCGCCAAAGCTTGGGGCACTTTGTTCAACAAATGCCGCCCGCCGCGCACAATGCGCTCCTGTGTGCCTGCCAGATTAATCGTTTCGGTTTCAAACACCTGGCTTGAAAAATCGCGTTTCATGAAAGAGTCTCCTGTGTAAAAAAAGAGTGTTATCCTAATTTTAAGCAAAAGTATCAGCAGTGAAAAACTTTTATCCATCAGCTTTTATAAGTTGAGAAACCAACAGGAGTTTGAAAGCTGACGGCTGTTTGCTCGTGTAAAACCAGGCCTGCACCCTGAACAAATAACGGAATGGTTGATAAAAAATTAAAGCCCATCAATCGTGGGTCATAACATACCAAAAAACCTTGTTGCAGTAAATCGAATTAATTTGCATGCTTTATTGCAAAACATGAAACCGTATAACACACCAGGTTGCCCTTATTGTTTACCCCACAATAGCTTTTCGCTTGTCGACCTGTGATTCACAATTGGTGAGGCGTGACCGCTTTTTTTATTTTTCCACAACTTTCAACAATCACAAATGTTTTTGCCCTCACCCAACGTCATCGAATAAACCACCAAGGAGCATTCCAAAATGGCAGAAAAATCATTAACCGACCTCGCCCCTTATGCACGCGACCTCACCACAGAGTCCCTCAATTGGACCGACCAATTCTGGGATGGGGAAACCGGCCTGCTGGCTATTGGCCCGGATCCCAAAACCGCCCACCGAAACGTGCGAAACACCGCCTGGTATGCCCTGGGTCTGCTTTTGCGCAACAACACAGGTGATAATGATCGCACCTGTCAGGCGATCACCGCCGTCTTAGATCAGCAAATCGACGAACCCGGAACCGCCTTTCACGGCACTTTTTACCGCTACCTCGGCGAACCACACCCACCCCAAAACCCAACCATGTGGCGCGATTTTGACCCCAACTGGCGTCAATTCATCGGCACCACACTGGCCATCATTCTCGATGAATACACCAGCAGACTTCCATCCGATCTGGTCAAACGCATCGACCGCGCCATTCAACTTGCCGTTGAAGGCGAACCGGCAGATCGCTGTCCGCCCAGTTACACCAACATTGCCCTCATGAAAGCCGCCCTGATGACCTGGGCTGGAAACCGCTACAACAATGCCACCTGGTTTCAAAACGGCGAAACCTTTGCCCAGGCCGTCCACCAGCTCTTTACAGCACACAACACCTTTGACGAATACAACTCGCCTACCTATTACGGCGTCAATTTTTACGCCCTTTCGTTCTGGCGTTTGTATGCCCATTCAAACAAACTGGCAACCTGGGGTGCCGAAATAGAAGCCTCCCTGTGGCGCGACGTTGCCCAGTATTATCACGCAGGTCTGCAAAATGTGTGTGGCCCTTTCACGCGCAGCTACGGCATGCATCTGCCTGACTATGCCGCCCTTTTGGGCATGTCGATCTGGATGGGCATTGGCCGTCAATATGCGCCTTTTCCACGCGAAAAAGGCTTATTTGACCACAGTCACGATTTTTGTTATGGCCCGTGTTTTGGCATCGTTGACACCCTCATCCCATCTGATGTCATTCAACACTTCAAAACATTTTCCGGGGAACGCACCATTGCCAAACGCATTTCCACAAAACCCGACCGCGTGGCCACGGCCCATATCTCCAACACACTCATGATCGGTGCCGAAGCCACACCATTAAACGGCGATCCAGACCTCACCTATTACAAGCTCAGCGACCAGTTTCACCCCGCTACCATACACTGGCAAATGCCCAATGGCCACATTGGCTGGATGCGACTCAAACACATCGGGGCAATAAACGCCCGTGCTTCAAAAAATCAATTGACCATCACCGGAAAAATTGAACCCAAACTCGCCGAACGATATGGCGATGCGCACAAACAATTTGTCTTTCAATTTTATATCCCCGGTGCTACGGCATCCATTCAACCCGCCAAATGGATCTTGCCCGGATTATCCATCAACATCAGCGGCAACCTCGCCCATCCACAAATCCGGCAAGATGGCGATTTTGTGACGATTAATTACACCCTGTCAGATGCCAGGCCGCATGTGCAACTCGATATTGAGCAGGTGTCATTTTAAAAATAGTTCATCCGACATTTTGGTGGACAATCAGACGATAGGAGCAGAAGCGAATTTCACCATAGTCTATCGCCCACTGTCCGTCGTCATCAAAAGGAAAAGCCATGAACGATCTCATTCCCAACCTCATCGCGCAAATTGACGGCAAACGCATGCACGAAACCCTGTATTATCTGTCGCGAAATCCGCTGCCCTATCGCAAACTCAATTACACCCGACCAGGGCAATCCAAATGTTCGCTCTACGAAGCCGACGACTATTTGCAAAAGCAACTGGAATCCTTCGGTTATACGGTTACCAAAGAAGGGGTGCAGGTTCAGGCCTTTCGGTGCGACACCACCAAACCCAAAGCACAACAATATTCACCTCCCATGCCCGAAGACCCATTCTACACGGCCTACAATCTCTATGCCGAACAACCAGGTTCCGAAAAAATAGAAGACATCATCCTGTTACTCGCCCACAAAGACTCCCAAAGCTGGGTCGATTCTCCTGGGGCCAATGACAACGGTGTGGGCACGGTGGGCCTGCTGGAAATCGCACGGGTCTTGAAAACTTACCCTTCAAAAAAAACGATCCGTTTTCTCTTTTGCAACGAAGAACACCGCCCCTGGACCAGCGTCACCGCCGCCCAAAAGGCCGCCGAACGCAAAGACAACCTCGTTGCCATCTTCAATTTAGACGGCATCTCGCGCGGCACTCCCAATGACAAGGCCGCCGGGCGAAAAACCAATGTCACCCTGTTCACCGAACCCGAAGGCGAAAAATTTGCCGATCTCATGGTCCATGTCAACAACGCCTATCACTTAGGCCTGCACCAGCGCAAACAACAGCGCACCCGCCCTGGTGATGACGACGGGTCATTTGTCAATGCGGGTTTTAAACACGCCATTATCAATATCGGGTCATACCCCTATGGCGATCCTTCTTATCACACCGAAACCGACGTTATTGAAAACGTCGATTTTGACAACCTCGTTTTAGCCGCCCAACTCAGCCTGGCCGCTGTTGTTCGGGTGGATATGGACAATTATTAAACAGAGAATCATAGCGTTTCCGACAGGAGCACCGCATGACCACCTTACCCGATCTGCCCAAAACCATGCCAGCCGTTATGTGCCATGCCCCCGAAGATTACCGGCTCGAAGAATATCCCGTTCCCAAAATCGGCCCAGGAGAAGTGCTCATTCGCGTACAATCGGTGGGGATATGTGCCAGCGATCTGAAGTGTTACCTCGGTGCCCCACTCTTTTGGGGTGATTCACACCGCGAAGGTTATTGCCAGGCTCCCATCATTCCCGGCCATGAATTTGTTGGAGAAGTTGTTGTTTTAGGCGAAGGCGCGGGTGAAAAATACGGCCTGTCTTTGGGAGACCTGGCCGTCTCTGAACAAATTGTGCCCTGCGGCCAGTGCCGCTATTGCCTGCGCGGGCAATACTGGATGTGTATGGTGCACGACATTTATGGCTTTCGCAAAGCCACCTTTGGGGCAATGGCCTCATACTGCCGTTTCCCGGCCAAAGCCCTGAACTATCGCGTGCCCAAATCCATTCCCGCAGCCCACGCCGCCTTTATTGAACCGCTTGCCTGTGCCATCCACGCCGTGCAGCGCGGCAACATTGAACTTCACCACACTGTGGTCATCGCTGGAGCCGGGCCATTGGGTTTGGGCATGATTGCCGCAGCGCGTTTGAAAAATCCCCAACTGCTCATCGCCCTCGATTTAAGCGACCAGCGCCTGGAAATTGCCAGAGCCTGCGGGGCCGATTTGGGCCTCAACCCCAGCAAAGCAGATGTGGTGGATGAAGTGCGCAAACTCACGGAAGGGTATGGCTGTGATGTGTACATCGAAGCCACCGGGCACCCTGCCGCCGTAGAACAGGGCCTGCACATGATCTGCAAACTCGGCACCTTTGTTGAATTCAGCGTCATGCGCGAACCCGTCACCACCGACTGGACAATTATTGGCGACACCAAAGAACTCAATTTGCATGGCGCACATTTAAGCCCCCATTGTTATCCAATAGCCATTCGCATGCTCGAACAGCGCCTTTTGCCCATGAACCAGATCATCACACATCAGTTGCCGCTTGCAGATTTTCAAAAAGGCATTGACCTGGTGGCCAATGGCAAAAAATCAATCAAAGTCACTCTAAAACCATAAGCAGATTAACTTCCATTGTGTCTGGCAAAGAACAAACCCTCAGGAACTGGATTTCCTGAGGGTTTGTTCTTTAAAGTGGTTTTAGCCGATAGCTGTTCTTTAAAACTTCAACACGGCCCAGATCGGTACATGATCAGAAGCAAAATCGCCGCGTTTGGTATAAACCAGCTGATCGCCCTGAAAGTGCACCGAAGATCGTTCTCCCGTAACGGCAATTGCCCGATCAAAAACGCCGACATCCTGGACATATTCCTTTAAATTGAGCGAAACCAGAATCTGGTCAAAAAGAATCGTTTTGATTTTGACATCGTTCGTAAAATCGTGTGGTTTTCCGCGCCACAAGTTGTTTTCATCACGCGCCCCCTTCACCACGGGATCAAATGTGGGTGTTTCTATTTTTTCATACAAATAATTGTAGCCATAAGAACACACATCCCGAGCCAGCAAATCTTCCGTTACATTAAAAAGAAACGTGTCGGGTTTGTTGTCCACCCCGCCTGGTGTAGCCGCATCACCGTATTCCA
>CAXNEV010000174.1:0-7472 GCA_964200925.1 Candidatus Latescibacterota bacterium
GGGGCCGATGATCGGCATTGTTGCCGGGGTTATGGCGGTTGTGATTCAGCACTCAGAGCTAACTGTGGGCGTGATGTTGCCCGTGGTTGTGGTGCTTCTATTTGTCCATTTGATCGACAATGTGTTTGTAACACCTGTGGTGGTGGCTCGCAGTGTGAATTTGCACCCGCTTATTGTCATTTTTATGGTGCTGGTTGGCAGTCAGCTTTTTGGTGCAATTGGCATGTTGCTGGCGGTTCCGGTGACAGCGGTTTTGAAAGTGACCATACAAACCATTGTTGAGGGATTGCGCAGTTATTCGGTGTCATAAAAGAAAAAAGAGAAACGAGAGACGAAAGAGGAGTTTGGACATAAAATGAATGAAAAAGATGCGCTTGACAAATCTTATGATCCCGAAGCCATTGAATCCAAATGGTACGATTTCTGGTTTCGAAAAGGATATTTTCGTCCCGAATTTCGCAAAGATGGTTTTCCATATACAATCACAATTCCGCCGCCTAATGTGACGGGGGAGTTGCACATGGGGCATGCGTTGCAGCATGCCATTCACGATACCGTGATTCGCTTTAAACGCATGCAGGGGTTTCGCACCTTGTGTTTGCCGGGCACCGACCATGCGGGTATTGGCACACAGATGAAGGTTGAGCAGCAGCTGTGGGAGCAGGAGAAAAAGACACGGCACGATATTGGGCGCGAGGCATTGCTCAAGCGCATCTGGGACTGGAAAGAGAAATACGGCAGTACGATTTTTCGCCAACTGCGCGAAATGGGGTGCAGTTATGACTGGTCGCGCGAGCGGTTTACCATGGATGAAGGGTATGTGAAGGCGGTTCTGGAAACCTTTGTGCGTTTTTATGAAAAGGGCTGGATCTATCGCGGCAAACGCATGGTGAACTGGTGCCCCCAATGTGGCACCGTGATTTCGGATCTGGAAGTGGAAGAAAAGGAAGTTAAAGGGCATTTGTGGCATATTCAATATCCCGGTATAGGCGAGGGGCCTGATGTGGTGGTGGCCACGACGCGGCCTGAAACCATGCTGGGGGATACGGGTGTGGCGGTACATCCTTTGGATATGCGGTGGCAAAAAGCCGTTGGCAAACAGGTCATGTTGCCATTGATGAATAGGCCCATTCCCATTGTGGCCGATGATTATGCCGATCCCGAAATGGGCAGTGGGGCGGTAAAAGTGACACCCTCTCATGATCCCAATGACTATGAAGTGGGGCAACGGCACCATTTGCCAGAAATTCAGGTGATTGGGCTTGATGGGAAGATGACCGATGCCGCAGGTCGGTTTGCTGGGCAGGATCGGTATGTTTGTCGCAAAAATGTGATTGCCGAACTGGAAGCTTTGGGACGGATGGTGAAGGTGGATGATCATACACATTCGGTGCCCCACCACGATCGATGTGATACCGTGATTGAACCTTTGCCTATGGAACAGTGGTTTGTGTCCATGCGCGATCTGGCCGATTTGATTTTGCCGGTGTTGCGCGAAAAACAGATTGTTTATGTGCCAGATCGTTTTCGCGAATATTCGATTGAGTGGTTAACCAATATTCGCGACTGGTGCATTTCCCGGCAGTTGTGGTGGGGCCACCGCATTCCGGTGTGGACGTGTGACGATTGTCATCAGGTGATCGTGAGCGTTGATTTTCCTGAAGTGTGTTCGGCATGTGGCAGTCAAAAATTGATTCAAGACCCCGATGTGCTGGATACGTGGTTTTCTTCTGCATTATGGCCTTTTGCAACGCTGGGCTGGCCCGATGAAACAGAAGATCTCAAGCTGTTCCATCCCACGAATTTGATGATTACAGGGCGCGATATTCTGTATTTGTGGGTCATTCGGATGATTATGACAGCAGAAGAATTTGTGGGTGAGATTCCGTTTAAAACGGTTCTTGTGCATCCAACCGTGCAAACGCGCGACGGGCGGCGCATGAGCAAATCTCTGGGTACGGGCATTGATCCGCGCGAGTTGATCGGTCGATATGGGGCCGATGCCACGCGGTTGTCGCTTTTGTACCAATGCGGCAGTTCTCAGGATATTCGATTTGATGCCGAAGTGAAAGACAATCATTTGCAGGATTCACCCATTGCGGAGATGTGTCGCAATTTTTGCAACAAGATCTGGAATGCGTCGCGTTTTGTGCACATGAATATGGCCGATCGCGATTTGGCCGATGTCTCATTAACGGTGTTGCCCGATGATTTGACCGATCTGGCCGATCGCTGGATTTTGAGCCGGTTTCATCACACGGCCGAACAGATGACCCAATCTTTAGAGGCCTACCGATTTGACGAAGCCGCCCGCACTTTGTACGATTTTGTGTGGAGTGCCTATTGCGACTGGTATGTAGAAATGGCCAAAGTGCGGCTCAACGGAGGGGATGTTGTTGCCCGAAAAAAAGTTCAGTCGGTGTTGTGTGTGGTGTTAGAAGGGATGTTGCGATTGATGCACCCGCTGGTTCCATTTCTTTCAGAAGAACTCTGGCAAAAATTTCCCCATCGCGGCGAAGCGCTGATTGTGGCCCCCTGGCCCGAAGGGGATCGCGCCCGGTTTGATGGGGTTGCCGAGGAAGAAATGGCACTGATGCAAGGGGTGATTGGAGCGGTGCGCAATATTCGCGGGACGATGCGGATTCCCCCGGGAATTCGGGTCACTGTTTTGTTAAAACCATCATCGGCATCTGCTGCCCAAACATTAGAGGCCACCAAAACCTATATTGCCGAGTTGGCGCGTATTGAAAATTTGACGATTGGCACTCAGGTGATTCGGCCTGAGGCTTCGGCCAGTGCGGTAGTGGGTGAGGTGGAAGTATTTGTGCCGCTATCCGGGGTGATCAATCTGGATGTGGAACGGCAGCGTTTGACCAAAGAAATTGGCGGGCTGGAAAAAGCTGTGATGGGGCTTGATAAAAAATTGGGCAATGAAGCTTTTTTGAAAAACGCACCAGCCGATGTGGTTGAAAAAGAACGCCAGCGCCGGGACGAGTATCAGAATGCCCTGTCCAAGTTAAAGGAAAATTTGTCTGTGCTTGCAGGGTGAACACTGGACAATGAATGTTTTGGTTTATGATTTTTTTGTCATTGATCTTTATGGAGTTGTCGCATGGTTCAAGGTCTTATGCTTCGCATTGTGCTTTATTGCCTGATCTGGAGCATCATCTTTACGAGCTTTGCGGGTTTGGTGATTTATCGGTTGAAAGATGGGTTGCCGTCGTTTGCCAAATTGGAAGATGTGGATCCGGCGCAGACGACCAATATTTTTTCCAACGATGGGGTAGAACTTAAAAAATTCTGGGTACAGCGGCGCGATCCCATCCCGTTTGAGCGGTTGCCTCAAACGGCAGTTGATGCGCTCATTGCCACAGAAGATCAGCGGTTCTGGCGGCACTGGGGTGTGAGCATTCCCGATATTATTCGCGTGGTATTTCGCAATTTGTGGGTGGAAGGTCAATTAAAGGGCCACGGTGCCAGCACAATTACACAGCAACTGGCGCGCAATTTGTTTTTGACGACCGATCAGAACTGGACGCGCAAAATTCAGGAACAATTGACAGCGGTGTTGTTGGAACGCACCTATACCAAACGCGAGATCATGACGATGTATCTCAATCAGGTCTTGTTTGGCAATGGGGCCTGGGGCATTCAGGCTGCTGCGCGTCGATATTTTGGCAAAAATGTGGAGGATTTGACGCTTGATGAAAGTGCGCTTTTGATCGGGTTATTGCGAGGGCCCTATTATTATTCTCCCAGCAAATATCCCAGGCGGGCACTGGATCGGCGCAACACTGTGGTGTTGCGCAGTATGTGGCAGTCGGGGCGCATTACCACGTCGCAATATCGCGAAGCGGCCAACCGGCCCATTGTATTAAAAGAGCACAGTGAGGAAATTGGAGAAGCCCCCTATTTTACGGAATACATTCGGAAATATCTGGAAAATCAGTACGGAGTTGATGTGCTTTATGATGGGGCTACGGTTTATACCACGCTGGACAGCCGTTTGCAGAAAATTGCAGAACGTGTGGTGTTGGACAACCTCAGCCGGGTGAAAAAACTGGTTGATGGCAATTGGCGATGGAACCCGCCCAGTGAGACTTTTTTTAACAATATTAAAACGCATGAAGACACGCTGGCCAACCTGGTGTTGCAGGGGGCGCTTGTGGCCATAGACCCTCACACAGGGCACATTCTGGCCATGGTGGGCGGGCGCAATTTTGACGAAAGCAAATTTAATCGGGCTGTGCAGGCCCTGCGCCAGCCGGGTTCGGCGTTTAAACCCTTTATTTATACGGCTGCCATTGATCAGGGAGGTGTTTATACCCCGACGATGCGATTGCCCGATACGGCGGTTTCGGTTGCCATGCCGGATGGATCGTTCTGGCAACCTGAAAATTACGATCAAAAGTATTTGGGCTGGATGACCATGCGCGAAGGGTTGGCCGGATCGCGCAATGTGGTGACCACGCAGTTGTTGCAAAAACTGGGGCCGCAAGTTGTGGTGCAATATGCCAATCGGATGGGCATTGAATCGCGCATTTTGCCGGTGTTGTCTTTGGGCATGGGCACAAGCGAAGTGCGGTTGCTCGAACTGGTGAGTGCTTATGGCACCATTGCCAACAAGGGCATTCACATCGATCCGGTGTCGATATTGAAAGTTGTTGATAAAAATGGCAATGTGTTAGAAGAGCACTTTCAGGGACGCGAGCAGGCGGTTTTGAGCGAAGAAACGGCGGCGGTTGTGGTGGATATGATGCGGTCTGTGCTGGATATGCACGAAGGGCGCAATATGGTAAACGGCACGGGCATAGGTGTGCGTTCAACGTATGGATTTCGGCGGCCTGCCGCTGGCAAAACAGGCACCACGCAAAATTATGCCGATGCCTGGTTTGTGGGATTCACACCGCAAATTGTGTGTGGGGTCTGGGTGGGGTTTGATTCAAAAGTGTCGATGGGCAGTCGCATGACTGGGGCTTCGGTGGCCATGCCGGTTTGGGCCGAGTTTATGAAACAGGCGCATGATGCGCTGAGATTGCCTGTTGAGGAATTTGAAATTCCCCCGTCTGTTCCACGTGTTGAAGTGTGCGGCGAGTCGTATGAGGTGGCATCGATTTATTGTCCGCGCAAATTCACCGAGGTGTTCAAACCCGGCAGCGAACCCAAACGCCTGTGCTCGCTGCATACATCGAACAATCCGATAGAGGGCAAAGGCGGCACCAAAAACAAGCCCAAACGCGAGTATCAGTTTTAAGGGACATATAAAAATCAAAAATGACAAACGCCGTTTCATTCGAAGCGGCGTTTTTGTTTGATCCCTTGTTGGTTTTGGTGAACGTTAGTATACTTGAATTGTAGTTTAGGACGATATTCTGATGAGATTCTTATTGACTATATCGTTTATCTGATTTACCATAAAACATAATGTTACATAAGGAGACATATGCAACAACTTGAAACATTTTAAAACATTGTGAGACATTGCATTATGCCTATTAAAATTGATGGTATGACATTTTATTCTGTTTCTGAAGTTTTAGAGGGTTTGGATGTATCACGACAAACCCTTTGGCGGTGGCGACATGAAGGGAAAATTCCTGTTGGAAATCGCTATCGTGGGCGTCAAATTTTGTTTACTCCGCGAGAAGTAGAGACCATACGCCAATTTGCCAACAGGATTGAACCAATTGATCAATCTGATGCATACCAATTGAAACTTTTTGATCGATCCAAATTATCCAAATAAGATATGATTTTTTTATTTTGTTTAAAAACAATGTGTTAAAAAATAATAGTGACATATGTTGAATTGGCGTAGCTTTTGCCCTGTTGAGTAATTAAAAATGACACAGGAAATTTATCTCGACAATAATGCCACGACACAGCCATTGCCTGAAGTGCGTGAAGCAATGATAGCTGTTTTGGGTGCAGATTTTGGCAATCCATCAAGTGCCCATTCCGCTGGTGATCGGACTCGCGAACGGATAAGTATCGTACGCGAAACTGTTGCTCGTCTTATTGGGGCAAATTCTGATCAAATATTTTTTACTAGTGGTGGGACAGAAGCGAACAATACGGTTTTAAATACGATTATACAACGTTCTTGGAAAAAAAGCGGTACTGTTCGAATAGTGACAACACCAGTAGAGCATTCTTCCATTATAAAAATGTGTGATTTTTTGGAAGGAAGAGATGTTGAGGTTGTTTATGCACCAATTAATGCTTCTGGTCTTCTCGATTGGCCTGCTTTTGAATCCCTCGTAACGCCTCAGACAGATTTGGTTTCTGTTCAATGGGTAAATAATGAAACGGGTGTGATTCAACCTGTAGATAAAATTGGATATTTGTGTCAAAGTCGAGGTGTTCTTTTTCACACCGATGCTGCCCAAGCTGTTGGCAAACTACCTGTAAAGGTCTTGGATTTACCAGTCGATTTTTTGACACTAACAGGGCATAAATTTCACGGTCCTCAAGGAATTGGGGCAATATATGCAAAAGCTCGCAGATCGTTATTTCCTCTGTTGTGGGGAGGAAGTCAAGAAGAAGGTTTGCGACCTGGCACAGAAAATGTTTCTGGGATTGTGGGGATTGGTCGAGCGGCGCAATTGCGTTTTGAAGGGTTTGATCATGTTTGTCAGCATCTCAAAATTTTGCGAGATATTTTTGAAGATCGTATTCTTTCTCAGATATCCGATGTTAGGGTAAATGGCGATTTGGGAAATAGGATTTGTAATACAACTAATTTGATGTTTCATGAAGTGGATGGACAGGCTTTAACTGCTCGGCTTGATCAAGAAGGCATTCGTTGTTCACAAAGTTCGGCCTGCACCAACCAACGTCCAGAACCTTCTTATGTATTGCGGGCAATGGGGCTTTCAGAGATAAATGCCTATGCAAGTGTGCGGTTCAGTTTTTCAGAGTTAAACACTTTTGAAGAAATTGATTTTGTTGTTAAACAGATCAAAAATTTATGTGAGCAACTTAGACGATTTAAGCGCAAGCATCGATTGGTGGAGGTACCGTGATGCGGTTTAGTGGACATGAAACGTTTGCTGTTCGGGAAGGATGGCTCTATAAAGGGCTTAAACTGTTGATAGAGGAGCCCGATTTGTTATTTGATGAATATTCGGCAGATTGGCTTGGCGTTGGAAAAAATATGGCCAAATCTATTCGCCATTGGTTAGAAGTTACAGGATTGGCTGAACGAGATGGGGTTGGACGAAATGCTCGATTAAAATACAGTGAGATTGGGCAACTTGTTTATGAACAGGATCGATATTTTAATGAAGCGGGTACTTGGTGGGCGCTGCATATCAATATGACAAACCCTCAAGCACAATCTTATACCTGGTCTTGGTTTTTTAATCATTTTAATTTGCATCGGTTTGATCGATCGGTTTGTGTTGAAAGCTTGCGACGACATGTCCAGATTTCGGAAGCGCGTTTGCCAAGTAGCAAAACGTTAGAGCATG
>CAXNEV010000175.1:0-7416 GCA_964200925.1 Candidatus Latescibacterota bacterium
TGAGTCGTTTCCATGGGACGTGGCCGATCTGGCCAGGCGACATCCAAAGGCAAAAATTATTATGGCGCATTTGAATGGGTGCGGGTTAAAAGGCATTGTGGCTGTGGCCGATTGTCCCAACCTGGTCGTGGATACATCTGGTGGAGATCCCGAAAGTGGCATTGTCGAGGCGGCTGTTCGGGTCCTTGGGGCCAATCGCGTGGTTTTTGGATCGGATGCCCCCATCCGGCATTTTGCCGTGCAAATGGGCAAAACGCTGGGCACAACGCTGCCAGAAACTGTGAAGCGCGATATTATGTGGAATAATGCAGCACGGCTGTTGCCCAAATGGGCCGGGGTTAAAGAGCAATGAACAATGAAAATCAAAATCTTGGGTCGCGGGTAAAAAATCAAAAAACCATGCCAACGGGGTGGGGTGACTCTGGACTCACGACTCGTAACTGTTTTGATCATTGAATAATTGAATAGGGGTTTTGTGATGATTATCGACTTGAGCAGTTTTATTGGTTCCTGGCCATCCCATCCGGTGATGGGCCAACCCGAACAGGTGTGGGGTGGGTTGCGCGAATTGGGCGTGTCGCGCATTTTTGCTTCGCATTTGCATTCGGTCTGGTGCCGCAATCCGCATGTTGACAATGACGCGCTTTATCACGTAGCGCATCAGACTGACGATGTTTGGCCGGTGCCGGTAATTGATCCAACCGTTGCCGACTGGCAAAAAGAATTGGCACGGGCAAAAAAACAAGACCGTGTGAAGCTGGTGCGATTGTTTCCAAATTATGGGGGATATGCCCTAAGTGATGTTGGCGATTTTTTGCAGGCCATTTCCGATGCGGGGTTGGGTGTGATTGTTCAGACATGTATGGAAGATCCCCGACGGCAACATCCGCTATCGGTGGTGCCCAATTTGACAGCGGTCAGCGTGGTGGACGTGGCCGAGAACCACACTCATTTGCGCATGGTGATTGGGGGGGCAAAGGCGGGAGAGATTCGGGCGCTTAAAAACCGCTTATTGGCGTTGCCCCATCTCTATGTCGATGTGTCTCAGGTGGACGGGATGGATGCAGTGAAGGTGCTCGTGGATGAAGGACTTGGAGAGAAACTAATTTTTGGATCGCATGCTCCGTTGATGATTCCACTGGCCTCATTGGGTCGGTTTGTGCCCGATCTGGACGATAAAGTGCTGTCGCAAATTTTGGCAGGAAATGCGCTGCTTTTATTGGGAGAACGAGAAAGGAAATAAGAAAGGATACACAATGGTTAAGGTTGCCCTGATTGGTGCGGGAAATCACTGCCGGATGAATCACGCCCCGGCACTGGCACAGTATCAACAAGATCACCCCGACAAATTGCAACTGGTTGCGGTGTGTGATCTGGTAAAAGAGAAGGCCGAAACATTTGCAAAAACCTATGGATTTCGATCTGCTTATACCGATCATCGCGAGATGATTCAAAAAGAAAAACCCGACGGGTGTGTTTGTGTAATGCCCATTCCATTGATTGTGCCATTGGCCAAAGAATTGATGGAAATGGGCATGCCGGTGACGGTGGAAAAACCACCAGGTGCATCAATTGCCGAAGCGCAGTATCTTCTGACGGTGTCTGAAAAAACGGCTGTGCCCCACATGGTGTCGGTGAACCGGCGGTTTCAGCCATTGATCTGTGAAGGGCGCAACTGGGCGCTGTCACAAGGGCCGATCCGATTTGTACGGGCATCGATGTTGCGGCACAATCGGCGGGAAGATGTTTTTGTTTCAGGAACGGGCATTCACAGCGTTGATGCGTTGCGTTTTCTGGCAGGGGATGTGTTAAGTCATGAATCGGCAACACAAGACGAAAAGCCGTTGTGGCATCATTTTGTATTTCAATTTGCATCGGGAGCGATGGGATCTTTTGATGTGTTGCCCACATGTGGATGTCTGGAAGAACGGTATGAAATTTACGGCGAGAATTATCGCGTGGACATGGCGGTGGAAAGTTCACCGGAGCCCCGGTTGCGCTGCTGGAAAGACAACAAACTGGTGGTGGACAAACAACCGCCCGATGGGCAACCCCATTATATTCGCGTGGGGCCTTATGCCGAAACGCACGAGTTTGTGACGGGCTTAATTGAAAAGCGTGCGATGTGGCCCACAATGGCCGATGTGTTTCCGTCACTTAAACTGGCCTATCAGCTCGATCCGTCTCAGGCTTTGTAACAGGGTTTACCGCCATTGGGGAGCCACTTGATCCATGAACAAATGGAGCCCTTCGGTGTTGGGCATGTCCATAAACCAGAACATAAAATGGGAAATGCCTTCATCGATATAGGCCTGAACCTGTGTGGCCACCGAATCGGGTGTGCCAACTATGGCAATACGCGCAAGGGATTCGGGCACGGTGTCGGTTGCACCCGATAAAAATGCCGATAGGGCCTGGTCTGGTTTTTCGGGTGGGTTGTGGGCGATCATGGTTGTGAGCTGTTGGCGGATGGTTTTGAGATCTGGCGCGATTAAAATTTGCATTTCCAGGCTTTTTTCTATGGTGTCAAACGCGCGTCCCACACGGTCACAGGCTGTTTTTACGGTCTGAAGTTTTTCACGCAAGGCTGGGATGGTGACCGGCACGGTGTTCCATCCCTGGGCATATTTGACGCAGGCTTCCAGCACAGGCAGGCGCGTTTCACCCATCCAAATGGGTGGGTGGGGTGTTTGAGCAGGGCGCGGTGTGCAAATGGCATCTTTTATCTGATAATGGGTTCCGTTATAAGTAACTGGTGTTTCCTTAGTCCATAAGGCCATCGTGAGTTTGAGGCCATCAACCATGCGGCTGATGCGTTCTTCGAGCGGTTCAAACCACGGCAGGCCATAAGCGGCATATTCAGATGGCCGGTTGCCTCCGTCGATAAAATGAATGTAGCGTCCGCCGGAAAGCTGGTCGAGGGTGGCGGTCATTTTGGCAATCATGGCCGGATAGCGAAAAAAATGCCCCATGTGAATCATGCCCAGTTTGGCATGTTTGGTTGCACCCGACAGGGCCGACAAGGTGGTCCAGCCTTCGAGAATAGCATCGTTGTGGCCAAGCATGAGGTGATCGGCCACCCAGAGAGAATCATAACCCAGCGTGTCGGCCAGAACACCGATATTTAAGGTGGTGATGGCATCAAGTTGGGCATAATTGGGCGTTCGAAAAAGAAGGCCACCTGGCGCGGCAAAAATGGGCACACAAAAACCAAACTGAATGGGGCGCATAACAGTCTCCTGAAAGGTCGTGCGGTTGGATCGGAACGGGGCATAATATAGGGCGATATTCTTGGTTGTGGTATTCAATTTTTCATAAAGGATAATGGGTGTGTGGCAACAGCTGCTTCCCGATCTATTTTTGTTTGAAGATGCCTGCAATGTCTATGTGCTCAAACAAGGCGATGAGGGCATTGCCATTGATTTTGGCTCTGGACAATGGTTAAAAGCTTTGCACCAAATTGGTGTGCAGACCCTTCGGCATGTGTTGCTCACACACGCCCATCGCGATCAGTGTTATGGGCTGAATGCACAACCGGAGTGGCCATTTGAGGTACACTGTTCGGCCGAAGACGTGCGGTTTTTTGTGCCCGACCGAGTCACTGCATTTTGGCGGGCGTTTCAAGCAGGTGGTTGTCCGGTTAATTATGCGGCACCGCGATTGCCATTGCCATTTGTAAAGGGCAATTTGGGCGATGCGTTGGAATTGCGCTGGGGCGATGTGACGGTGGCTGCAGTGCCCACGCCGGGGCACACACGCGGTGCTTTGAGTTATGTGGTCAATTGGCATGGAAAGGCGGTTGTTTTTTGTGGTGATGCCTCCCATGCGGGTGGAAAAATTCACCAGCCGTTTCATCTGGAATGGGATCACTGGACAGGAGAAGGGGCTTTGGCCGCGTGGTATGGGCTGGAACGTTTGGGCGCATGCCGGATTGATGTGTTATGCCCGTCGCATGGGCCAATTGTGGATAAAGGGGCAATGGCATGTCTTTTGCAAACACAAAAACGTGTGATGGCCTTTGTGAAGGCCAAAGGGTCGGTATGTGCGGGTGAAAAGGATCGCTGGTTTTGCACGGAGGAATTGGGCAATGGGATGATGCGGGTGTTGCCCGATTTGTATCATTTTGGCGGGAATTCCTATTTGATAGTGGGCGATCGGGGCGAAGGGCTGGTGATTGATCCAACAGTGCCGAGCATAGAACGCATCCAGGAAAGAATGCAGGTGGCCGGAGTTACGCGGTTAACGGCTGCGATGGCCACGCATTATCACCGCGATCACAGCGATGGGTTAAACTGGCTGCGCGAAAAATATGAGGTACCAGTTTGGTTGCACCCATGGGTAGCCGAACCGTTGATAAACCGCAATCGCATGGACGTGCCGTGGTTGCCAGCCGAATCGATTGTGCCAGATCGATTGTTGCCAGAAGCGGGAACATTTTTGTGGAACCGATACCGGTTTGACATTCAACCTTTTCCGGGGCAAACATGGTGGCATTGTGCTTTTGATACGGAGATATTTGGCCAGCGGGTATTGTTTTCGGGCGACAATTTTCAGCCGCCCACACGGTGGAATGGCACAGGGGGGTTTTGCGCGTATAATGGCAGTCGGTTTATTGAGGGATTTTTGCGGTCTGCCCACAGTGTGCTGGATGTAAAACCCGATTTGATCTGCAATGGGCATGGGTGTATTTACACATTTGACGCCGGGCATTATCGACGGATTTTGAAATGGGCGATCCGGACGGAAAACGCGGTGCGCAATTTGTGTGTGTCGGACGGTTGGTTGAATGATTATGATCCACGGGCGATGCGGTGGACGCCTTTTCGGTCGGAAGGGAAAGCGGGACAAACCGCAACACTATCATTTGAGGTTGAAAATGGCGGAGGAAATGTCATGACAATTGCCGTGCAGCCGATGTTGCCCGAAGGCTGGACAGCCCAAATCGAGCGGCGACGTCTGACTATTCCGGGTGGTAAGGTGCGCAAGGCCGTCTTTGAGATTTATGTGCCAGCAGAAACAGCGACAGGACGGTATGTGATCGGGGGGGAAGTGGTTTTGAATGGCCGGTTGTTTGGCGAGGGTGCTGTGGCTTTGGTTGACATATAAAAATGGGTGTTATCTTCAGTAAGATAACACCCGTTACGATTTGCGAAATTTTTTGATTATCTCGGCTTATCGCTTTGTTACATTCGCAGCCTGGAGTCCTTTAGGACCCTGGGTAATGTCGAATTCGACTAAGTCGCCTTCGGCCAGGGTTTTGAAGCCATCTGCCTGGATAGCGGAAAAATGCACAAAAACGTCATCTCCGCCTTCCTGCTCGATAAAGCCGAACCCTTTTGCGTCGTTAAACCACTTAACTCTGCCTTCTGCCAACGGTACTCACCACCTTTCTGTAAATCTAAATACTGTGTGTGCAATCTCATAAATTCAAAAAAAACAGCAAGAATCGAAACTTCTGATCCTTGCCGCGTCGTCTTTTTTGGGTCGATTGCACAGGACACAGAAACATTACTTCTATTCAGCGGCTAAAGATACGGGGTTTTTTTGCCAATGTCAACAAGGTTTTTTTGTTTTTTTTGGTTTTAGGAGGCGTTACAATGTCGAAGATTAAAATTGGCAAGGGTTTAGGTGATGTGTCGGAAACAACGTTGCTGTTTTTTAAACAAATTGGCGTGGAAGATGTGCATATGCCCACGCGGTGGAATGAAAAACCGGGGGCAAGGCCGACCACACGCCCGTTGGTGCCGCCCACGCAGAAGGGGCCGGTGGGGGCACAGGGAAAAGTGTGGGACGAAAATGAGTTGCTGCGCATCAAAGAGCGGATTTCAGCATTTGGACTTCAGGCAACAGTGGCCGGGTTGGGGGTGTCGGGCAATATTGTGATGGGCAAACCAGGGCGCGATGCCGATTTGGATGTGGTTCGGACGAATATTGAAATGGCCGGTCGGGTGGGGATTCGCGTCTTGACCTATAATTTCACAGCCTTACGCGCTTCTGAAGGGTATGGGGCGCGGTATGGTCAGGGGCGTGGTGGGGCTGATTTGCGCGATTTTGATTATGATCGGATTGTGAATTTGCCGGCCTTAGATTCGGTGGGACGGCATTCGATGGATGAGATGTGGGAGCGCGTGGCCTATTTTTTAGCGGCGGTGATTCCCACCGCAGAGGCCGCAGGTGTGCGGTTGGCAGCCCATCCCAACGATCCGCCGGTGCCCGTTTATCGCGGGGTGGCTCAGCCAATGGGCGATGTGGATGGGATGAAGCGGTTGATCGAGGTGGTGGACAGCCCGTCGAATAGTGTGTTTTTTGATACGGGGGTGATGACCGAAAAAGGGGCCGATGCGGCTGAGATGATTCGGTATTTTGGGTCTCGGGATCGGATTGGGACAGTGCATTTTCGCAATGTGCGCGTTGAAACGCCGCGTTTTCAATATGTTGAGACGTTTCACGACGAGGGCGAGTGCGATATGTTTGCCTGTATGCAGGCTTTTCACGAAGTGGGTTACGACGGTCAGGTGGATCCCGATCACACGCCGGGCATTGCGGGGGATACAGAAGATACGCGCATTGGATGGGCCTTTGCCATTGGGCAGTTGGTGGCGTTGCGCAATGCGGTGGAAAAATAGGGTTGATATCTTTAATATAATGTGAAAGCCCTCGATGCGGCAGTGAGCATCGGGGGCTTTTGTGCGATGTATGGCGTGCTTTTATGGGTGTGGGGTGGTTGGTAAGGCTATGTTAAAACTGGGTGATACCGTAAAAAAGTGTAACGGCACTAACAGCCCCCAAAGGCTTCATGGTAATGCGCAATTGCAGGCCGATTCGATCCTCATCCCGTTCCCGCACATGATGCAGATCCACGCTATGCATGGCGGATCTCCTTCCACTCTGCCGGGGAATGAAGCAAGCTGATCGCTTATGAAAAATTTCAAGGGGAAAGTAAGTGTTTGCTCGGTTTTATTTTTTATTAAATGGCATCTTCAGCTTAAAAGGATATGGCTATGACACGCGACCGTGATGGGGCTTCGGTTATGTGCAGGCGAACTGCGTGGGTTGTTTCGTCGTAGAACCAGTCGTCATCGGAAAGCGGGTGGTCGTCGAGGGTGATTTCTTTGGGTTCTCGGTCAAGGTGCAGATAGATGTTGAAACTGCGCGTTTTGGGCATGCCTTGGTACTGGCCCGATCTTGCGCCAATCACAAGGGTGGTCATGTTATTGGCAGCACTACATCCGATGTCGGTTGTGGCCACGGCCCCATTTTGATAGGCATAGGAAATGCCGTCGTCTTCGTAAAGTGAGAACGAACTATCCCCGTGTGGATAAACATGCAGGTCGAGGGTATCGACCGGTTTTTGTCCCACATATTGCATGTCGGGCCAATGGGGAATGATGGCTCCTGCGCGAATGAATAGGGGAC
>CAXNEV010000176.1:0-7407 GCA_964200925.1 Candidatus Latescibacterota bacterium
TCCTGCCGGAGGACGCACACCATCAATCCGGATGAATTTTTTATCGCCAACCGGGTCGGTAAAACCCGTAACATCGCTGATCGCCGTCACATTCAGGTTGTTCAATTTTTTGAACGCCGTTGTGCCATTCGGCAGAACAAAGGCCTGAGCAACAGCAATTGTATTTTCTGGATCACCTTCGGTCACAGTAAATGTGAACTTGAAAGTATCCACTGAGGCGCTCGAACCTTGCGGAGCAGCCAGTTTGCCAACAAAACGCGAGTGTACAGCAGCACCACCATTACCCAAAAGGGTAACGGTATTAATGCTATCGTGAGTTGCTGAGGCATTTACGGTTAAAACAGTGGCGAATTTTGAAGTATCAGGACGCAACACCACAATAACCGAGTCAAGCACCGGTGCCAACGTCTTTGTGCGGAGCACGTTGACCCGGATCGTTTTGCCAATGCCCGCAAAGCTTGCGCTATCGGGGGATACAAAGCGAACACGAACACCTCTTGGATCTGCTACTACTTGTGCAAACGCCGTAGCGCTAACACCAAGCAAAAGCGCAACCAAAAGGCATAATGTTTTTTGAAAACTCATCTTATCGACCTCCTCAAAGCCCGAATAGGATCGATACATTCCAATTGAAAGTTATTTGCAAAATTGCACTCGTTGTGAAAATTCCCCTGATTTCGCCCCACATCACAGCCTATAGACCATTTAAAACCAAATGGGGGGGTGAAGGTCTATAGCTGGCCAAAAGAGGAGAATCAAGCATTACTGGTCAATAACATCCCTCCCTTCCTTGGATTTTTTACCACTTCTTTCTACTTTTGTATGCAAATTTTAATTTAACCCGCATAACGCGAAACACCCCATTACAACTTGCCCCGCAGCACCTCCTTCCACGCCCAAAATTCCGAAAATGACCATAGACCTCTCCCGACACCAGAAGAAGCCAATCCACACAGGCAACTATTTCGGAGAGAAAGGGTTAAGTGATTTTTGAGTTTTTAAAATCCCCAAAAGAACACTTAAATTTACTTAAATTACAACCCTTTCCGTAGGTTACAAGGATGGCCTAAGTATATGCAATCACAAACCCACTGTCAAGCAATTTTTTAATTTTTTCAGCAGGTCAAAATTAACGCCAAATGATCATTTTACATGGAGTTCTATCGATTTTGGATATCGTGTTCAATGCGCCCGATCTCGTCTCGCAACCTGGCTGCTTCTTCATATTCTTCCTGTGCAACAGCCTCTTGCAACTGGGCCTTCAGATCGATCACACGTTGCTCAATGGGTTCCTCGGCGCTTTTAATAGTTTCAACATATTCTGAAAGTGTTTTGCCCTGATCCAATTTTTGAACAGTCGCAAAATTTTCTGGTGGTGCTTCCACAGGCAATCCAGCTTCTCGAATCACGTCATCGGACACAAAGATAGGTGCACCAACCCGAATGGCTAAAGCAATCGCATCGCTGGGACGTGAATCAATATTGACAAAACGCCCGGAACATGATAGCCTCACTTCAGCAAAAAAAGTGTCGTCTTTAAGGGCTGTGATAACAATTTGATCTACATGGACATCAAAACCCTCTAAAATAGCACGCAAAAGATCGTATGTGATCGGTCTTGGCGGCGGTTCATTATAAAGTTCCATGAAGATGGCCGTTGCTTCAAAATTGCCTATTGCTATTGGCAAAAAAACCCGCTGGGCTTTGTCTTTTAACCAGACCAAAGGATGATTGCTATTTGGTTCAGGTTGAACAGCAATCACTTCCATTTCAATCATGTATTATGCCCTCTTGAAATCAAGCAAGCAATCACATATAAAATAATTTAAAACCACGCATAATATAGCCCGAAGGCACATCAAAAATCAAGCAAAAAACTGTATTAAAAGGCAAAAAGCGAAGGACTGTTCCGTCTTCCGCTTTTTGCCTTTTAATCAATAAATTTTATTCATTGCGCAGAGTTCTACTTTACTCTTTTACCACCCATACTTTCACTTTGGCTTCCACTTCGGCATGGAGCCGAATCGGAACATCATATACACCCAGCGCCCGAATCGGTTCATCGAGCTGTATGATGCGGCGATCAATCTCAAAACCCTGAATTTTCAACAGATCAGCAATTTGTTGAGCAGTCACAGAGCCAAAGATCCGATCACCTTCGCCCACAGCCACGGACACATTGCACGAAATTTTTTCCAGAGCCTTTGCCAGTTCTTCAGCTTCGCGTTTGGCGCGCAATTGTTGTGCCATTCGCTGGCGGCGCACTTCTTCATAAACAGATTGATTGCCTTTGTTGGCCATTAGGGCCAATTTGCGCGGCAACAAATAATTTCGGGCAAAGCCGTTTTTTACCTCAACCACATCGCCAGCATCGCCCAACTGATCCACGTTTTCTGTCAGGATGACCTTCATGGGATTCCATTCCTGTTTGATGCGTTCAAGGAAATTTATTTAACAGCGTCTGCCACATAAGGCATAAGAGCAATATGACGGGCGCGTTTGATGGCCCGCATCAACACGCGTTGATGACGCGCACACGTACCGGTCATGCGACGAGGAATAATTTTTCCGCGTTCCGTTACAAACCGGCGCAGCACGCGTTCATTTTTGTAGTCGATCACCAAAACCTTGTCTTCACAAAACCGGCAAACTTTGACTCGCCCCCTGTTCATGCTTCATCCTCCTCTTCTTCCGATGCTTCATCTATATCATCGGCTTCCTCTTCTTCTGCAATCGCAACATCTGCCTGCACGAGCGATTGAAAACCGTTTTCAGCCAATATGACCAGATGCCGCAATATCGACTCATCCAGACGACAGGCACGGTCAATTTCTGCAATCGCACTTGGCTCTGCTTGAAATTGAAACAGCGTATAATCGCCCTGCTGCCGCTTTTGAATCTCATAAGCCAGTTTACGCGTGCCCCAACGGTCAATATTGACCATAATAGCACCGCGTTCGCCAAGCAAAGATTCATAACGTTTGACCGTTTCATCCACGCTGCCTTCGGCAAGCTGGGTATCAACGACCAAGGTCAATTCGTAATCTTTTGGCATAATGCCTCCCCTTGGACCTGTGGCCCGAAAACGCATTCCGGGCGGGGTTTAAAAAAATCAAAGGCAACAACCCTCTGATACGGATAACATTTTTCAAAAAACCAGCAAAGGTTTTACCAATTCCAGAACCGGTGCCAGCACCAGAGTGGGTGTTAAGACCATAACACCTCCCCAAACCCAACACTCATGTATTAAACTGATTCATGGCCCATTCAATGCCCAAAGAAACCCACCCTATAATGCCTTTGGATGCTTTCAAAATCGCGTCTTGAACAACCTCTATTTCCTCGGGCGCAAAATTTCCCAGTACATAACCAATAAAATGATTCGGATCTGGCGGTTTCCCCACGCCTATTCGCAAACGTGGGAATTCGGCCGAACCCACTTCATCAATAATAGATCTGAGACCATTGTGCCCGCCATGACTGCCCTGGCGTCGAAAACGCAAACGTCCCAAATCGAGATGCACATCGTCAACCACGACCAGCACATCTGTCAATGGCAACTCAAATCTCTTAAGCACATCAAGAACAGCCCGACCGCTGCTGTTCATATACGTCGTAGGCTTAACCAGCAACAATGCCACATCATTGTTTTTGTACAAACCGCAATGCAAAAACCCGATGTCTTCCCAGTCAATACCCAGGTGATTGGCCAGTTCATCAACCACCTGAAAGCCAATGTTGTGTCGTGTATTGACATACTGCGATCCCGGATTGCCCAACCCGACAACTGCTTTTAAAAACACCGTTCTGCCTATATTTCTTCTTCTTCTTTCTTGCCGCGCTCAATAACTTCGGGTTCTGTGATCACTGCTTCAGCAACCGTTTCTTCCCCTTCTTTGGCCACCGCAGGTGCAGCCACAGAAAAGACTGCCCGATCCCTTTCTGTTACAATCACATGAGCGGAATTTTCAAGTTTGATATCAAACACGTGAATGGAATCGCCAATGCCAAGAGCAGACACATCAACTTTCACGCGATCGGGAATTTCCATAGGCAAACATTCAATTTCAAGGGAATGCAGCATATGTTCAAGCATGCCCCCGCTGTTGCGCACACCTTCAGGAATGCCCACAGCTTCAATGGGAACATCAACAACAATGGTCTGTGTGAGATCAATGCGGTGAAAATCGACATGCGTGATGTTTCTGCGCAATGGATGGTGCTGAATGTCTTTGATAATCGTGCTTTGAGTGGTTTCGCCCGTCACTAGGGCAATAATGGCATTGCGCCCATGAGAATGCAAAACGGTCTCCAGGGCTTTCATATCAACAGAACAGGCAATAGGGGCTATTTTTTCCCCATAAACCACCGCAGGCAATTGCCCGCTGGCTCGAAGACGTTTGACTTTTTTGCCAACAACACTACGCCGTTCGGCTTTTAAAGCAATTTGCTCAGACATAACACCCATTCTCCAAAAATTGAGGTTCCAGCATTTTTCAGGTATTGCCGGACAGGGACTCGAACCCCGATTCACGGCTCCAAAGGCCGCTGTCTTACCATTAGACGATCCGGCAATACATCTTAATCGATTACAGCCGGGGCACACAAAAACGTGCGATATCCATCCTTTTTAAAAGCAACCCATGCTGCATGCGCAACATCTATATGATCAAATACACCATACAATGTTGAACCACTGCCAGACATGGAAACAGACCGTGCACCCGTGGTTTTGAGACGATCTAAAATGAATTCCATCTCAGGATGGGATTGAACAACCACCGGCAAAAAATCATTTTCCAGACACTGCAACAATTCTGGCACGCAAAGTACACCAGAATTTACAGAATTGAAAAATTTGTCATAATTGCCTGTTTCTGTCAAGGCATTTTTATAATTGGCATAGGCCCATGCGGTGGATATGTGGACATCCGGATAAACCATCACATACCACACACTTGTGTGCCAGGGCACGTAACGCACCTGCTCGCCTCGGCCTGTAACCACTGCCGTGCCAGAACGTATTAAAAACGGCACATCCGATCCCAACTTGGCACCCAATTCGCACAACTGTGAAAAAGACAATCCACTTTGCCACAAACGATTAAGACCGCGCAACGTCGCAGCTGCATCAGAACTCCCTCCGCCCAAACCAGCACCCATTGGAATGTGTTTATCCAGCTCAATCTGCACCCCTCGCTGTTCCCTTGTGGCTTCTCGAAAAAACGCAACCGCACGGCAAATGAGGTTATCATCCCCGACCGATAAACCTGGTTCTGTACAAATTAAAACCGTTTGTGGTGTTTGAATGGGCATAAACACCAACTGGTCATATAAATCAATGGTCTGAAAAACCGACAAAATGTCGTGATACCCATCTGCTCGACGGCCTAAAATTTTTAACCCCAAATTGAGTTTGGCAGGTGCTTGTTCAACAATTTTATTCATGTTTTCCTCCCTGTGATCGCACTGCCAATCTTGCAGATATCGCCGTCACAAGTCCTTCCACCCAGTTGCGAACAAGTGCCCCTATTTTAGGGATTGACGCTCTTCGAAAAATGTGATAAATTGATGCCATGAAATCCCAATAACTGCCATAACCATGCTAAAATTTTCAAATTATAACAAATTTAAATTTGTCAGATCAACCTCATTTGATCCCCGCAAGAATCGCCCTTAAACCCGTTTCTGATCCTGATGATTTTGTTTCTGCCGTTTTTGCTCAGGGCACTCAAGACCGAAAAACCCGATTACAATTATCACAACGCTTTTATTGGAGGAATTGCCCATGCACCAGGAACTTCTGAAACGGGTTCCTCTGTTTGAAGGGTTGACCAACGACGAATTGGCCGGCCTGTCTCAGGTGGCCATGCTGCGCGTCTTTCCAAAAGACCGGGTCGTCATTTTAGCCGAAGAACAGGGAGATAGCCTGTTTGTCATTAATAATGGCAAAGTCAAAGTCAGCATCGTCAGTGAAGACGGTCGGGAAGTGATTTTGACCATCCTTGGGGAAGGCAATTTTTTTGGCGAAATGTCACTGCTCGACGGCAACCCTCGTTCGGCCAATGTGACGACTATGGAAGAAACCGAGCTTTTGATGGTGCGCCGGGCCGATTTTTTGCGGTTTATTCAAAATACCCCGCAGGTGGCCATTAAACTGCTCAGTGTACTGGCCCAGCGCCTGCGCAAAACCGACCGCAAAATTGAAGGATTGGCCCTTTCCGATGTGACCGGGCGCATCACCCAGACCATTTTGCAACTGGCCGAAGAACAGGGCCGCCCCATCCCGGAAGGGGTGCTCATCAAAAATCGCCCTACCCATCAAGACCTGGCCAATATGTCGGGTACCACACGCGAAACGGTTTCGCGTGTACTTAAACGCCTCGAAAACCAGGGGTATATTGTACATCGCGGCAAAGACCTGCTCATCAAAGGCACCGATTTGCCCGCCTCCGATCCATAAACCTTTTTTTTGGTTTTGTCTGGTTGCACCCATTCCCTTTGGAAACATCATTGCCCCATGCCAGATCATACCGCACCAATCCGAAATGAAGCACTCATTATCTCCCGTCAGGCCGATGTCACGCAGACATTGCGTTTTGAACTAGAGCAACTCGGTTGGCAAACGGTGACCACCAACAGTGTGGGCCCAGCACGCAAAATTGTGCGCAAAAACGAACTGGGCTTACTCGTTCTGGATGAAGCCGTTTTTGCTGAAGCCGACGCACAGTTGGGGCCCGTCTTGCAGGAACTTTCTCATCCCCTTACCGTAATATTGATCACCACACAGAAAGGACAGGCTTTACAACATGCCATAGGCCTGGCCCCCGATGCCCTGCTGGATTATCCGTTAACCCCGCAGGCTTTACAAAACACCCTCCACCGCTTAAGCGGACAACAGCGTCCCGACATCCACATTCTTGGTCGATCAGAAGCCGTGCGGCAAATTCGAGAAATTATTCGGCAAATTGCCCCCACGCCCGTTAGTGTGCTCATTACAGGGGAAAGTGGGGTGGGCAAAAATCTGATTGCCGAATCCATTCACCAGCACAGCTTGCGCAAAGACAAACGCTTTTTAACCATCAACTGTGGTGCAATTCCCGAAACCTTGCTGGAAAGTGAGTTGTTTGGCCACGAAAAAGGCGCGTTCACCGATGCCCGCATCCAGAGAGAAGGCATTTTTGAATCGACCAACGGCGGCACGGTTTTTCTCGATGAAATTGGAGAAATGTCGCTCTCGGCACAGGTGCGCCTGTTGCGTGTGCTGGATGCCAAAGAAGTGACGCGGTTGGGCAGCACACAACCCCTTTCGGTGGATGTGCGCGTAATTGCCGCAACCAACAAAGATCTGCAACAGGCCGTGGCAACGGGCCATTTTCGGCAAGATCTGTATCAGCGGTTGCGCGT
>CAXNEV010000177.1:0-7406 GCA_964200925.1 Candidatus Latescibacterota bacterium
GCCCCAGGTCGGTGGCATGTTGCCAGTATGCCCAGCGCATGTCTTCTATGGTGGTGATACCAGGCGTGATGGTCTGGCGCGAAAAGACTTTTTGAATGAGATGGTGGGCGATGGCATTGGCGTGGTGATAGAGTTCGATCTCTTCGGGAATGAGCGTTTCAAGCCAGCGAATGCACAGGGATTCGGCAGATTCAAGGCGCGAGGAAAGGTCAGGGCCGAGGGTTTGAATCAGGCATTCTTTTAAACCGGCGGTCAATCCATCGGCGGCCCAGATGATATTGGACTGGTTGATGCCGATGCGTTTGGGATTGCATTCAGCAATTAGGCGTTTCAGGCAGGCCCACTGGTCTTCGTTGTCTGTGATGTTCCAGGGTGACGGGGGCATCAGGCCCATCATGTTGGTGCGCGAGATATTGATGCGTTCAATGCTGGTGCCGGTATCATAAAAAATGACCATTTGCAAAATGGGCGCCCAGCATTCCCACGGAATGAGGGTGCGAAAGATGGGGTCGTGATTGTCTTCATTGCCGATGATGAGCCACATGTCAAACCCCGTTTCGCGCATAACCTGCGGCAACAGGGTGTCAAACCGGCGAGCCGTGAGGGTGTTGACAATGCTGGCGCGATCGCGCACGGAATAAACACGAGGCTGTGAAGACATAACAAACTCCTTTTAATTGAGCACTGTTCATACAGGCTCAAGCATGACTACATTTCCTGCAATAGATCGATCAATTCCCGCAGCACCAGAAAGGCCGACAACGCGCAATCCCCGGGCACATTGGCCGCATGGTCATCCGGCGTGTGATTTGCCGCCAGAGTATCGTAGCCCCGGCTGTTGAAATTGATCCCGCGCAGATTCGGATGAATCCCCTTGAACGGCGCGGCATCGTTCATCCAGCAGGGTTTATCCTCGTAAATCGGCTCCGTCTTCAGCCCCAGGTCCGCGTGAATAATCGCCTTCACCATATCCATCAAGGCTGTGTCATCCGTCGTCGCCCACAAATTCGGCCCGTAAGTCAGCGAATCGGAATTGACAATAAATTTCAAATCCCTGTGCGTGCCCTCAGCCTGTCTCCGTTTCACATAATGCCGCGCCCCCATCAACCCGTATTCCTCGCTGCCTGGAATCAGAAACGTCACCGTGTATTCCGGTTTCGTGCCCGAAAGCGCGTGCGCCAGCATCAGCATCACAATGGCCGTGGCCGTATTGTCATTGGCACCTTCGGTCTGAATCACGGTATCTGCGTGCGCGATGAACAGGATTTCGTCCCGGTGCTTTCCGGGCAGTGTCCCCACCACATTGTACGTTGGCACTTCCGGGGCGTACACCACCCGAAGCCGCACCTGCACCTGCGCCTTATCTTTTACCAGCAGTTCCACAAACGGCACGTCCCGAATGCCGATGGTGAATCGCGGCAGCGACAAAACCGCGTCTCCCACCAGGTAGGCCGGTTGGGCACTCACCTCCTTACTCACCGCGATGTGCGCCGCAATCTTCCCGGTTGCCGTATCCTCAATCCCGTAGGCAATGCCGTCCAGATCGATTTTTTTGATGATGCCATTGAACCCGGCATCCGATGTGCCCGCACAGTTTTCCGCCACCGCCACATTCAGTCGCGTGCCCTGGTGCAGAATATCCGGCCTGGGCAAAACAGCCCAGAAATCCAGATACCGGTCCAGAAACGCCACCGGCAGCGCTGTGGCCAACTCCCGGTGAATCAGCTTTGCCGCCTTCTCATAAGCCCTTGTACCGGATGGATGCGGCCCCAAATCCGTACACAACCGCTTCAACATCGTTTCAAAATATGCCAGCCGCTTTTCCGGTGTTTCCACGCGGGATCTCGTATGTCGTCCCATTATGCCCCTCTCCCTTTTTGAGCACAATAATCTGCTCTACCCCATACCCTTTGTTAACACCTCTGCTTTTTCTTCCCCCTCAATTTTAAATCAACAGCATCTGTATCTAACCTCCAACCACCGCCTTCATGACCGTTACCTTTTCCAACCGTTCGGGCACGGGCACAAATCCCACGCCGGGTGTTTCATCCAACACCACTTCGCACCGGGTATTTTGCACAATTTCCCGATTGGTGATGTCCTGCACATAAAACCTCGCCGATGGAAACACATCGGCCGGATACGTAAAGCCCGGCAGTGTTCCCAATGCCGCGCAAATGCCCGCGCCCACCCCGCTTTCCAACATCCCACCTACCCATGCATCCAAACCCGCATCGCGGGCCATGTCGTGAATTTTTTTGGCATGCAACAATCCCCCCACCCGTCCGGGTTTGACATTGATGACCCGGCAGGCTCCGATTTTTAGCGCCAGTTCAAAATCGCGCGGTCGCTTCACCGATTCATCCAGACACACAGGCGTGGCAATTTGTTTTTGCAATTCGGCATGATCAATCACATCCAAATGATCTAAGGGTTGTTCAATCATCGCCAGGTGAAACCGATCAAAGGCCTTTAGCGTTGCCAGATCCTGGTGCAAATTATAACCAGAATTGCAATCGACATGGATCACGGGATTGGGAAAGGTTGAGCGCACAGCTTCTAACATGGCAATATCCCACCCGTGCCGCACTTTCAATTTAATGCGCGGATAACCCGCATCAACAGCCCCCTGAATCAACCGCAACAGGTCATCAATTGTGTCTTGCACGCCAAAATCTGCCCCACAGCGCACCACGGGGTTTGTTGCGCCCAACACGCGCCACAGGGGCATGTTTTTCAACTGGCAATCCAGCGCCCACCATGCCGTCTCCACAGCGGCTTTGGCAAAGGGGTTGCCTTTAAAAAGGGCCAGTTGCGCCATCACATCTTCTGCCGAATCCAGCGTTTTGCCCACCAATCGGGGCAAAAAAAACTCGCGGGCCGTCTCATATACAGATCGTGCTGACTCTGGAGAATAGGTGGGTGCATAAAATGGCGTGGCCTCTCCCCAGGCTTCCTGCCCGCCACCGCACAATTTCACCATCACCGAATGAATGGTGGCATCTTCCCCGTAAGCCGTGCGCCACGGGCTGATCAGGGGCAATTCCACATACCGAATTTCAGATAGATCGATTTTCACAGTGAACTCCTTTTGTTATCTGTCGTTTAAAACCAGGCGTGGGCCAATATAGTGCCCGATCAAACTCTTTTCAACAGCAATTTTTTTAATATCTTTTCAGTGCAACGTCGCTGTTGACTTCAAGTGTGCAAGGCGGTATATTTGTTAGCTTACATCATTGAGTTTTTTGGATTTGCCCCATTTTGGATACCCCATGAACAACCAGCATATACGCAATTTCTCCATTATTGCCCACATCGATCATGGCAAATCGACCCTGGCCGACAGGTTGCTTGAGCAAACCCATACCCTGTCCAAACTGGAAATGCAGGATCAGGTGCTCGACAACATGGACCTCGAACGCGAACGCGGCATCACCATTAAATCTCATGCCATTCGCATGGATTATAAAGCGCCCGATGGCAAAATGTATGAACTCAATCTCATCGACACACCGGGACATGTCGATTTTTCCTATGAAGTCTCACGCAGCCTGACAGCCTGTGAAGGGGCGTTGTTGCTTGTAGATGCCGGACAAGGGGTTGAAGCCCAAACGGTGAGCAATGTGTTGTTGGCCATGGGGCACGATTTGACCATCATTCCGGTAATCAACAAAATAGACCTGCCCAATGCCGAAGTGGACCGCGTGGTGATGCAAATTCACGACCTGCTTGGGGTAGAAGAACACGAAATTGTTAAAATCAGCGCCAAAATGGGCATTGGCATCGACGCGCTGTTGCAGGCCATTATCGACCGCATTCCCCCGCCTGGCGGCAGCGATGAGGCCCCGCTCAAAGCCCTCATTTTTGATTCTGTGTTCGACCAGTACCGTGGGGCTGTGGCCTATGTGCGCGTTTTTGACGGCACGCTCAAAGCCGGCATGCCCGTCACGTTGATGTCAACCGGATTAAAATACGACGCCGAAGAAGTGGGCTGGCTCAAAATAAAACGCATCAAACAAAAAGAACTGCATGCCGGAGAAGTGGGTTACCTGGTGGCCAACATCAAAGACCTCGAAGATGCCCGCGTTGGAGATACGGTCACGGGCACCGGAAATCCGGCACTTGAGCCGTTGCCCGGATATCAAGAAGCCAAACCTATGGTCTTTGCCGGGTTGTATCCCGTCAATTCCGACGACTTTGAAAGTTTGCGCACAGCCCTTGAAAAACTGCACCTGAATGACTCTTCCTTGCGTTATGAACCCGAAACTTCCACCGCGCTGGGTTTTGGGTTTCGATGCGGATTTTTGGGCTTGCTTCACATGGAAATTGTGCAGGAACGCCTGTCTCGAGAATTTGACATGGACATCATTACCACTGTGCCCAACGTCGAATATCATGTGCGGCTCACCAATGGCAACCTGGTAACCGTGTATAACCCGGCCGAAATGCCACCTCCAGGCAACATCGACGAAATATCAGAACCCATACTCGATGCGCAAATTCTCTTGCCTTCTGAATATCTGGGCAATGTCATGCGCATCGCCCAAGAGCGCCGGGGCAAATACAAAACCACCGAATACATCGATCCAACACGCGCCCTGTTGCGTTATGAATTGCCGCTGTCGGAAATTGTGCTCGATTTTTACGACCGCCTCAAATCGGTGTCGCGGGGTTATGCTTCTTTTGACTACGAATACAAAACCCATGTGCCAGCCGACCTGGTCAAGCTCGATGTGCTCATCAATGGCGATTCGGTTGATGCTTTATCGGCCATTGTACACCGCGATAAATCTTATGAATGGGGCCGTGCGCTATGTCAAAAACTCAAAGAACTTATTCCACGGCAAATGTTTGAGGTGATCATTCAGGCGGCTATTGGCGCCAAAATCGTCGCGAGAGAAACCATTCGCCCTTTTCGCAAAAACGTTACAGCCAAATGTTATGGGGGCGATATTTCGCGAAAGCGCAAATTGCTCGAACGCCAAAAAGAAGGCAAAAAGCGCATGAAACAGATTGGCAGCGTTGAAATTCCACAGGAAGCTTTCCTGGCCGTCTTGAGTATGGAAACGTAAATGCTGTTGGAATGTTTGAACGTCGGAACGTTCCGCCTCCTTTCCGGGCGTTCCAATCAGGATTTTAACGTTCAATGTTCAAACGCGTAAACGTTCAAACGCAAAAATGATATGGCCAAAACCTCCATCAGCAAAAACCCCCGTCGCCGAACCCGTCTTTATACCACACAAAATAGAGCCACATCCAAAGGGTCTGTGACTGCCGAATATATCAAAGCCATTATGTTGGCCGTTGGATTGGCGCTATTTATACGCACCTTTTTCTTTCAGGCCTTCCGCCTGCCGTCGGGATCTATGGAAGATACCCTGCTTGTGGGCGATTTTTTATTGGCCAACAAATTTATTTATGGCGCTAAAATTCCTTTCACCAGCGCCCGCCTGCCCGCTCTTCGCGACCCACAGCCCAATGACATTGTCATCTTCGAATATCCAGAAGATCCCAGTCGCGATTTTATCAAACGCATTGTTGCAGGTCCTGGCCAAACCGTGGAGGTGCGCGACAAAATTCTTTACATCAACAACAAACGCGCCATTGATCCGGCCAGATCCAAATACATTGACCCCCACATTTTCAAAAAACCAACATCCCTCCGCGACAATTTTGGCCCAGAAGTCGTGCCCGAAGGACATTTTTTTGTGATGGGCGACAACCGCGACAACAGCGAAGACAGCCGTTATTGGGGCTTTCTTGATGGCAATCGCATTCACGGCCAGGCATTTCTCCTTTACTGGTCCTGGGCACCTGATGAACAGGCCCCGGAGTATCACACACTGTCATCCATTCCCCGGTGGTTGTTCTACAATATCCTACACATTCCGCAGCGCACCCGCTGGGGCCGCATTGGCATGATGGTTGAATGAGGATAGCATCAAAACCGAGATGGATCCATTTGGGGTTTCGCAACTTCATGTCACTTTAAAATTTTTGCCGCCATGCCTTTTGGCCTTTACATTCACGTTCCCTTTTGCCAGTCGCGATGCCCTTATTGCGACTTTGCATTTGTTGTGCGCAAAACCCATTTGGCAGAACGTTATACCCAGGCGGTTGCATGTGAAATTCAAACGCGCCTCAAATCCCTCGCACAACCTGTGTTTGATACACTCTATTTTGGCGGGGGCACACCCTCGGCTGTGCCGCCTCAATTGCTCGACAACATTCTCCAGGTGGTGCGTTTGCATGCAACCCTTGCACCCGATGCGGAACTGACCGTCGAGGCCAATCCCGGCGATCAAGGTCATTTTCAAACCCTGTTTGATCTGGGCATAAACCGGCTCAGTGTGGGTGTGCAGGCCCTCACCGATCGCGCCTTAAAAGCCCTGGGGCGATTTCACACAACCCAGGATGCCATAACAGCCTACCAGATGGCGCGAAAAATCGGCTTTGCCAACATCGGCATCGACCTTATCTTCGGGGTGCCCGAACAAACGCGCACCGAATGGCAAACCATATTGCAAAACGCCATTGCACTTGGTCCCGAGCACCTGTCCATTTATGGCCTCACCATTGAGCCGGGCACCAATTTTGGACGGCGGTTTGAAAAAGGGCATTTGCCATTGCCTGTTGAATCCGATCAGGCCGACATGTATCTCTATGCTATAGACCAGCTTGAAGCAGCCGGGTATGAACAGTATGAAATTTCCAATTTTGCCCAACCGGGATTTGTTTCGCGCCACAACCGGCGATACTGGATCGATCAACCCTATATCGGTGTTGGTTTATCGGCACATTCCTATTCCAACGGTGTTCGGTCGTGGAATATCCGCGATTTGATGGGCTACATGGAAGCAGTGGAAAAAACCGGCATGGCAACAGAAGGTGAAGAACAAATCGATTCAAAAGCACATTTTCTCGAACAAATCATGCTGGGATTAAGACAACGCCAGGGAGTGGAGGCTTTTGTTATTGAAACGCATCAGGCCACCCAATCCCAATTGCACTATTTGCTCGACCACCAGTTGTTGGAACGCGTGGGCAATCGCATTCGGCTCACCCGTCACGGCCTTTTATTGGCCGATGAAGTGTGTGCAGAACTTGTAAAAAACAGTTAGAATACAGGATTCAGAATTTTGTATTCTTTCTTTTATTCTGAGGACAGAATGACATTCACCTTGCAAGTCCCTGGTTCAACAGCCAATCTGGGTCCTGGTTTTGATGCTCTGGGCATGGCTTTATCGATTTACAATTGCCTGACCATAACCACCTGTACAGAACCGGGAATTGCCATCACTGTAAAAGGCGAAGGGGAGGGTGTGCTGGCCACAGATGATCGCAACCTGTTTTATCAGGCCGCTTTGCACACGGCAAAAAAAGCCAACAAATCGTTGCCAGGCTTG
>CAXNEV010000178.1:0-7402 GCA_964200925.1 Candidatus Latescibacterota bacterium
GCATTCGAATATTTGCAAATGGGCATCGTGATCGACGATCCCAATCGCCCCGACTGCGATGATCAACACAAACATCCATAATTTTTACCGTCGGCTTTTCTTTTTATCATGGAGATGCCATGCCTTTTAAAACGCGCACCGATGTCAAAGGGTTACATCGTTTTATTTATGCCGAAGGGGCCGATCCAGAACATCTGCGCCTTCATGTTTCCGAAGTGGGCCCAGGTCAATCCTCTCACCCACCCCATCAACACGAGGGTCATGAAATCTTTTTTGTGCTCGAAGGTGATGGCGAAGTGCTCGTGGGAGATGAATCCCATCGCGTGAGCAAGGGCGAAGCCCTGCAAGTTCATTGCCCCATTCTTCACGGCATAAAAAATGTTGGCAGCACCTCCCTGCGTTATGCGGTAATCATTGCAAAATAACCATCAAGAGCCAAATAAACCTTCACAGCCATCATGGCCTCTTGATTTTGGATCACATTGAAGAAAGGAATCTCATGGTTAACAGCATTCGTCAACGCGCCCTGAACGGCGAGCTTTTGGCCGGCACATTCATCAACCTTGGAAACACCTTAACCGTTGAAATGGCTGGAAACAGCGGTTTTGACTGGCTCTTGCTTGATGTTGAACACGGTGCAGGCGACCAGCAAGCCCTGGTTCATCAAATTCAGGCTTCATCGACCACCCCGGCCGTGCCATTTGTGCGCATTGAAAACAACGATCCGCCGCGTTTTAAACGCGTGCTTGATCTTGGCGCATCGGGCATCATGGTGCCCTATGTCAGCAGTGTTGCAGAAGCTGAACGGGCCGTATCGGCCATGCGATATCCGCCACGCGGGATTCGCGGCGTGGCAAAACTCAATCGGGGAGCAGGATTTGGGGTTGATTTTGACGAATATTTTTCCCGTGCTCACGAGTTGCTCACCACCGTGGTGCAAATTGAAACGGTTGAAGCGCTCAATTGTATCGACGACATTGCCGCAGTAGATGGGGTTGATGTGCTCTTTATTGGCCCGCTGGATCTCAGCGTAAATATGGGCATTGCGCAACAATTTACGCACCCCGACTTTGTCAGAGCCAAAAAGAAAGTTGTTCAGGCAGCCAAAAATGCAGGCAAAGCCGCTGGCATTTTGTTGTTGAGCATTGATCAGGTTCCCGATGCTGTTGAAACAGGTCTCACCTTTGTTGCCCTGGGCTCTGATGGCGGGCTGGTTGCCACGGGCATGCGCCAGTTGGCATCGGCTTTTAAACCTTTTCGCAAATAACAGCCCCACCGGATATTTCACCTTGAAAAATAAAAAGTAACCCATTTCTCTCAGACCAAACGGAGCCTACCTGTGTCCAATATGCGAAAAACCTTTCAAGCCCGTGGTGTTTATGTTTTTGTCATGACACCGTTTAAAACCACCACCAACAGGCGGGGTCAATACGAAATTGATCTTTCAGGCCTTGAAAAAAACATTGCCCACTTTGCCGCTGTTCCCGGTGACAAAACAATGGTCATTTGTGGGGGATCGGGTGAGTTTTATGACCTGTCACCATCCGAAATTCGAGATATTGCGCATGCATCCGTTGCCGGGGCTGCTGGTCGGTGCAAAATTATTTCAGGCATTGGCCGAACAGACAAAATCGCCGTGCAAATGGCACAGGCCGCTGAAAGTGCAGGCTGTGATGCCGTGCTGGTGATGCCTCATGAACCGGTGGTCAAACAGGGTGATGAGGCCATCTGGAAACGCCACCAGCTCATTGCCAAACACATCAACATTGGTTTGTTGCCTTTCCGTGCGCCTTCACAAACACTGTCTATCGACCTGGTCAAACGGTTTGCAAACATGGACAAAGTGGTCGCCATAAAAGAAGAAAGCGGCGCGGTCGATTGGGTTCGAACCGGTTGTTTGGTCACTCAAAACAGGGTGCCGTTTATCACTGGCGGCAGTGAAAACATGGTGCCTTATTATTATCTGTCTGGAGCCGTTGGATTTACCACGGGCATGGCCAATTTGACCCTGTCCCGGTCTATAACACTGCATCAGACTGCTCTGTCTGGGCTATGGGATAAAGCCATGGCCTTGCGCGATTATTTTGAACCATTAAGCGATCTGCGCAAAGAACTGGGCAATGCCATGCTCAAAACCGGTTTGGAATTGCTCGGTTTGTCTGGGGGGCCCATTCGCGCCACAGGAAAACAACTCTCGACAACCGAACGACGACGGGTGCAGCGCTTGCTGAAACAACAGGGGATATTGTAAAAAGACCGCGCCCGAAAAGGGCGCGGTCTTTTTGTTTTTTGGTTATATGTGCCAAACGCTGTTGAAAAAAATTCTAATGAGTCAACTCTTATAGACCTTGCGCAACACATCCATGATCTGTTGTGATACAGACTGAACGGTTTCTTCAAAGTTTGTATTCTCAACAATGGGCACATGGTGCGTTTCACCCACCCCGAGAATGTGGCGCTGAATTTCCAGAATGGCATTCAAATTTTCAATATAGCGATGGGAAGACCTCTGTGGGGCAGATTGCCCCCGAATTTTGAACCGCTGGGCATATTGTTTTTCATCTTCGAGATAAAAATTGATCCACACAAAAATGGCCTTGTTTTCAAATTTCTTCAAATCGATCAAATCGGGCAACACATGCACACCATCGACAATCACGCTGGTATTTTCTTCAATGGCGCGTTCGATCATCGCACGTACGCCCACACAAACGCGCAGTGCCTGTTCGCGAAAGGCTTGCACCACCGGACTGCTCTGGTTGGGTGAGATTGCTCCGATGTGTTTCCATGCTTCATAAGACGAGGCATGCAAGGCAGGCATCAACTCAGGCGAAATCATCAAGCGCATGATCTGTCGGATGGCATCTGTTGAAACCACGCGAGAAATTTTTAAGTGATTGGCAAGGGCAACCCCCGCCGATGTTTTACCCACCCCACTGGCTCCGCCAATTAACACAATCAACGGCTGATGATGGGTGTCATTGCGAAAGCGATACCAGGCTTCATAACGTTCCGCATAATCTGCACCGCATTCCCGCTTGACCACTTTTTGGGTGTACTTAAAAACTTCATTTCGCTTCACCACCTGCTCGTCCGTCGAAAGTATTTCCTGTTGAACAAGCCGTGCAATGCGATGAGACAAATCGTGATCAAGCCCAATTGCCGTCAAAGAATCGGCCAGATGTTCTAAAGAAAAAAAGAGCCGATTTTGTTCATCTTCAACAAACAACTGTTGGGATCGGGGTTCCCAAAACACCCCATCGCCAAGTGTGCGATCTCCAAACTGCTTTTTAATTTGTGTGCGCACAATGTCGGCCATATCTTTGGCGGAAACTTCTTTGGCCTTTTGCAAAGAACGCCGCACACGTTCTGCCAAACCATAGGCATCTTGAAAGGCAAACCCCTGTTCAATCAGATAATGTGCCAGCATGCCTCGTAAAAAAGGGATGCGTTTTTTGCCATCAACAATGGTTGCCAATATCATTGCTCCAGAAAAATCAGCAGAATTTTTTTGTATTTTTAATTTTATGAAACCTGTCCACAAGAGTCAAGCCCAGCCATTTAAAAACCTGTCTTTCAAAAAACGTTGACGAAGGAGTAACTTATGCCCTGTTTTTTCAAACCCCTTTTTCTGGGCCTCCTGTTGAGCCTGTTTATACCAGTTTCGGGACAAGCAGACAATATGCCCATTGAAAATCAAGGGGAAATTGGCGGAGGCATTTTTATGCCTCTTGGAAAAGAAGCCCAAGTTGCCAGCATCAGCCCAATCGTTCAACTATCAGCCCAGGTTCTTTTTTCCCGCCATTTTGGGTTTGAAGCCGAATTCCACTATATTCCCGTACAGCTTGAAAACACCGTTCTTGCGGCATCGGCCCACAGAAAAGCCACACAAATGGCCCTTTTGGGTGGCTTGCGTTTCGTCACATCCTCCCTGTCCAAACCCGCTTCATCCCTGGTAGCTTATGTGGGCGCTCGCGCCGGATTTGCCCGCATTTCCGTTCGATCCGACGGCCTGGCCAACAGCGGTGGCTGGATTGGCCGCCCCATTGACGAAATTGAACACCCGTTTGTTGACCAGCAGGGCAATCTGGTGAACACCCGTCAATTTATCACAATAAAACGCCAAAAGGGGCTTGCCCTTTCACCCAAAACAGGCATTCAATGGCGCGTGTCTCCCAACGCATTTTTTGATATCGCGTTCACACCCATTTTTATTTTTGATCGCGGCGACCAAACCACCCAATTCTTTTTTACCCTCAGTTATGGCATGGTGTCTCAATCGATATTTTAGGACTTGGCCAAGACTAAACTTCCAATTTTTCGCCTATTCGTTTACCTTCAGGAGTTTTCATGTCGCTTCGCATTGGACAAATCGGAACCGATGGCCACCAAAATATGGTGCTGGATGGCATTGTTCATATTCCGGGCGCAAAATTGATTGCCTGTGCCAAAGGCCATCCCGGTGATTCGCTGTCTCGCCTTCAAAAACACCCTGCCTTCACTGCTCAAACAAAAATCTATGACAATTTTCACGACCTGCTCAATCGTGAAGACCTCGATCTGGTCTGCATTTGCCGGCCCTATTCGCTAAATGCCGAAGCAGCCATTGCCGCTGCCAATCTGGGCATCGACATTGTGTGTGAAAAACCGGTGGCCACCACGTTGAGGGATTTGGATACCCTTGAAAAAGCCGTTCAAAAAAATGGCATACGCCTCAGCGCGATGTTTGGCATGCGCCTGTCACCGGCCTTTCAAGCGGCCAAACAAGTCGTTGCCTCCGGCCTCATTGGCGAACCCATTCTGGCTTTTGCTCAAAAATCTTACCGCTTTGGCAAACGTCCCGATTTTTTCAAAAACCGCGAAACATACGGGGGCACCATAGCTTGGGTGGCCATTCACGCAGTTGATTACACCCGCTGGGCAACGGGCATAGAATACACACAGGTTGCCGCATTACACGGCAACAAAGCACACCCGGATTATCCCGGGTGTGAAGATCACGGCGGCATGCTGTTTTGCCTGGCAAACGGCGGCACAGCCACCATCACCATTGACTATCTAAGGCCAGAAACTGCCCCAACACATGGGGATGATCGGCTGCGCATTGCTGGATCTGAAGGCGTTGTTGAAGTTACCGACTGCGGAAGACGCACCCATCTCATTCGCACAGGCGAATCCCCACGCGACCTTCCTTTGCCTGAAGAGGAAAATTTTTTGGTCAATCTGTACAATGAACGCATTGGCAAAGCCGATCACATCATTGGCCCCGACGAAGCCATAAAACTAACCCGCATCTGCCTCATCGCCCGACAGGCCGCAGATACGGGTTGTATTTTGTCTCTTTGATTTGACAATAGCTATTGGATGATAATTAAAAGTGTGTGTTTGCCATCGTCTATCATCAATCGTCCATCGTCAGTCTTTTACTTATTTCTTCAACTCCAGCGGATAAACCGACAAATTCTCCACGCCAGTTTCTGTAATCAAAAACGTATTCTCAAGCCTGATACCGCCATTCAACTCCTGGCTATAGGCCCCCGGTTCGCACGAAAACACATTTCCTACTTCAAAAATTCCTTCCCGGTCCCGATTCAGATCGGGCGGTTCATGCACCCGAAGGCCCACTCCGTGCCCAGCATGGTGAATCAATCCTTTATCCTGCAAATGGGCATGTTCTCGGATGCGTGCATCAATGGTTTGCCATAATGCCGTGCCTCGCCCACCGGGTTTGACCAGATTGGGTATATCTTCCAGAATGCCCTTGAGATGGTCATATACAGAAGCCTGCAAATCTGTTGATTCACCAACAGCAAACGTGCGGCACAAATCCGACCAGTAGCCATGGTACTCCGTTTGAGCATCAATAATGTACAATTCTCCCGCCTGGATTTTGCGATCCCTGGCCAGCCCTCCCAACTGGGCGCATTGATAATCGCCTCCGTGGTGCAAAACCTGCCCGGCTTTGTGCAAAGCGGCCCGACGCCCACCAGAGAGCACATCCAATTCATTCATCCCTGGTGCAATCATCTCCTGAACCCGATCATAAGCAGTTAGGTTGATCTCGATGGCCTTTTTTAACATAACCACTTCATCGGGATCTTTTTTCATTTGTTGTTCCGAGAGCAAATCATCAAGGGGCATCCAGTTATTTCCCAGAACATGCACGAGTGTATCGGCCAGCAATTTGGGCAAAGCTTCTTGCTGCCAACCCAACCGAATAATACCTTTGCAATCTTTCAGCCGTTTTCCCAGCAAAACATTCAACAACCGCATCGGATCGGGGTTTAAGGTATATAATGTACTCGATTCATATGTCAACCGCTCATCCACGGCCGCGTCTCCGGCATCGGTATGTGACAACAGCCAGGTTTTGCCACTGGTTTCCAAAAACAGCAGGGCAGGAAAAGGGAATGACGGATAAGGGCACAGCAAAATACCTGTGAAATAATAAATATCGCGCTGATCTGAAATCACCGCCCCATCTAACTTCTCGGTCGCCAATCGCTGGCGAAACCGGCTTTGTCGATCCCTGCACCCTGTTAGAGTGAGCATACCATGTTCCTTTCCATGTGATGTGCGTTTGCATCAATCGGCTGCCGATTTTTGGCTGCCCAAATTTTCATTTTGCCCAAGGCATTGTTTTTTGCATGATAAGGGCAATCATTGCCACGTCAAGCACTTTCAACAACAGGAGCGCTTTCATGAAAAACTTACGGGTCACTGTTGGCCCGCAAAATGCCGACATTTCCGGATCCGACAACCGGGCATTACAAGCTGCCGTAGATTATCTATCCGCATTGGGCGGCGGCACCGTCGAAATTCTTCCGGGTACTTACCACATGAACAATTCGCTCCATTTGCGAACCAATATCACCGTGTGTGGCCATGGCGATCAAACCATTTTAAAAAAATCCGATGCCATTGAAAGCCCTCTGTCCCTTGATGGGGATTTTGGTGAAGAACAAATCACGTTGAAAAATCCACAGGGGTTTGTACCCGGTTATGGGGTCAGCATCACCGACAACAACAGCGGGGGGTTTCACACAGCCGTTGGCACGCTGTTGTGGCAGGATGGAGACACGTTTGGTGTGAATGTGCCCATGGGCGGCGATTATCTCGTATCGCGCAATGCCCGTGCCGCCACCACATTCCCGATAATCAGCGGGTATCACATTTCAAATGCCCGCATAGAAAATCTCACCATCCATGGCAATAAGGAAAACAACCCCTATCTCAACGGCTGTCGAGGTGGCGGCATTTTTCTCTATCGGGCACACGGCATGTACATGGCCTACTGCACCGTTGACAACTACCACGGCGATGGTATCAGCTTTCAACAAAGCCAGCATGTAACCGTCGAGCACTGTGTTTGTCGCGGCAATACCCACCTGGGATTGCACCC
>CAXNEV010000179.1:0-7385 GCA_964200925.1 Candidatus Latescibacterota bacterium
AAAATAAGCAAAGAAAACGATGAGCGCCGTGTACAAAAACCAATAGGGCAGCGAATGCCATGTCATACTGGGTGAAAAAGCTGCTGCAAAACTTTGCATGATTTCGTTGTTAGGAGCAAATCCAGCAATGGTTGCCGGCACAAACATGATGGCCTGTGCAAAAATAATAGGCATGACCCCTGAGGTATTTACTTTTAAGGGAATATGGGTACTTTGTCCACCATAAACCCGGCGTCCAACAACCCGCTTGGCGTATTGCACAGGAATTTTCCGAGTGCCTTGGGTAATTAAAACCACAAAAGCTGTTACGGCAACAATGATCACAAGCACCAGCAATTCAACAAGCAAGCTCTTATCATTGGTGATAAAATCGCGGTATTCCATTCGCAGAGTATAAGGCAACACGGCAATGATCCCGATGAAAATCAACAGCGACATCCCGTTGCCAATGCCGTGAGCATCAATTTGTTCTCCGAGCCACATAATGAATACCGTTCCCGCCGCAATGGTCAAAACCGTCAACAAGCGGAAACCCCATCCAGGATACAACACAACGGACATCCCTGTTTGAGGCGATTGCAAACTTTCAAGAAAAAAACTAACCCCCAAAGCCTGTGCCGCAGAAAGCGCCAAAGTGCCATAACGCGTGTACTGAATAATCTTTTTCCGCCCGGATTCACCCTCTTTTTGCAATTTTTGCAAAGTGGGTACAACAGCCCCCATCAACTGCAAAATAATCGAGGCACTAATGTAAGGCATCACGCCCAACGCAAAAATTGTGGCTTTTGTAAAAGCGCCACCGACAAACATGTCATAAAGGCTGAAGATCGTCGAACTTGCCCCTGCAAAAAACTCGCTTAAAGCAATCCGATCAATACCTGGAATAGGCACCTGCCCACCCAGTCTATAAATGGCCAGAACGCCCAGGGTAAACAACACTCGCGTGCGCAATTCCGGAATCTTAAAAATACTTTTGACGCTTTCGAGCAACGTCCTCTCCTCCTGACAGCCGGGCTTTTATGCGTTAATTCCCGGTAGTCTTGATTTCAACACTGCCACCGGCCTGGGCGATTTTTTCAGCAGCTGATGCTGACACTGCATCTACTTTTACTTGCAATACAGCAGAGACATTTCCCCGACCCAAAATCTTAACTCGATGATTCACAGATGCAATCAAACCTGCTTTTTTAAGCACTGCAGTTGTAATCTCACCTGATAATTCTTTCCGCACCAGATCGTCTAAATTGACAACTTGGTATTCTTTTCGAAATGGGTTGGTAAATCCAACCTTAGGGAGTCGTTGAACCAAAGGCATCTGTCCGCCTTCAAATCCAGCTCGTACCTTGCCCCCTGAACGGGCTTTTTGACCTTTATGACCCCTGCCGGCAGTTTTACCCGTACCAGACCCAGGTCCAATGCCCAAACGTTTTCGTTTTTTAGTCGCCCCCTTGGGGGGAGCGAGTGTTCCCAATTTCATTGATCCGTGTCCTCTCTAAGACCATCAAATTTCTTCGATTTCGACCAGATGCGCCACTTTCGCCAGCATCCCGCGAATCTGCGGGGTATCTTTGTGCTCGACTGTGTGGCGAATGCGGCGAATCCCCAGTGCTTCCAGCGTTAAACGCTGATTGGTAAGCCGCTTAATTGGGCTTTTAAGCTGCGTAATGCGCAGTGTTTTTCCCCCTTGGGCCATTTTTTTAACCCCTCACCATTAAAGCGGATTCATCCACATCTCTAAGCTGGGCAACCATTTTGACATCCCGCAAGCGCACAAGCCCTTCCATAGTGGCCTTTACAGCATTTTGCGGATTGGCCGATCCCAGCGATTTGGTCAACACGTTGTTTACCCCAGCCAACACCAGCACCGCCCGTACGCCTCCTCCGGCAATCAAACCTGTGCCTGGTGCGGCAGGTTTTAAAAGAACGCGAGAAGCTCCAAAACGACCAATAATTTCATGGGGCACAGTGCCTTCTGCAACAGGCACGCGAACCAGGTTTTTTTTGGCATCTTCAGTTGCTTTGCGAATGGCTTCTGACACCTCGCCAGCTTTTCCGGTGCCAACGCCCACAACACCTTTTTTGTCGCCCACGACGACCAACGCATTAAACGCAAACCGGCGACCGCCTTTGCGCACATGAGAAACGCGCTTGATACTGTTGTTAATGACAATTTCCGTTAGGTCAAGTCCGGTGGGGTCGATTCTGGCCAACGTCTACTCCTTTACCGTTAAAATGTCAATCCACCTTCGCGAGCACCTTCTGCAAGGGCTTTAATGCGACCGTGATAAATATAGCCACCACGATCAAATATGATCTTTGAAATTCCGGCTTCCTGAGCTTTGGCTGCCAGCAATTTGCCCACTTCGCGACTTTTTTCGCATTTTCCTTGAAGCCCGCTGAGGCGTTCTGTCAAATTTTTTGCATTTGAAGATATACCCAATAATGAATGGCCTGTTGTGTCATCAATCAATTGGGCCTGAATGTGATTCAGGCTGCGAAACACCGCCAGACGAGGCCGTTCTTGAGTACCGCTAATTTTGTTTCGTATGCGCAATAGACGTCGATTGCGCATGTTTCTTTTTTTTTCGTTTTTGTTAGCCATGTGCCTGTCCCAAGTAATCAGACTGCCGATTTTCCAGCTTTGCGGCGGACGTGTTCATCTTGATAACGAATGCCTTTGCCTTTATAAGGTTCGGGCGGACGAATACTGCGAATATCTGCTGCTGTTCGACCAACAAGTTCTTTATCAGCCCCCATCACTTTTACCAAGGACTGTGCCCCTTCTATACCCGATGGTGCAGGATCTACGCTAAAAGCAATGCCTTTTGGTGCTTCTACGGTCACGGGATGGCTGAATCCAAGCGCCAGATCAAGATTTTTGCCCTTCAAATCAGCTCGGTAGCCTACGCCAACCACGATGAGAGCCTTTTCAAAGCCTTTTGAAACACCCTGTACGGCATTGGCTAACAAAGCCCGGGTAAGCCCCCACATAGCTTTTTGAATGCTGTCTGTTGGGTTACCAACCGAAACGGTCAAAGCATCGCCGTCTTTTGCCACTTTTGTCAAAGGGTGCAAAATCACCTGCAATTCCCCTTTGGGCCCCTTTACAAAAGCCTCATTTTTTTCGATTTTGACATCCACGCCACCAGGAATGGCGATGGGTTGTTTTCCTACTCGCGACACAGTGCACTCCTTCTGGCACATTTACCAGATGCTGCAGATCAATTCACCCCCAACACCTTCGCGTCGGGCATCACGATCTGTCAAAATCCCTTTGGATGTTGACAAAATGGCCACGCCAAGTCCATTAAGCACCCGCGGCAGTTCATGCTTGCCGACATATTTGCGCAACCCAGGCCGACTTTCTCGTTTTATGCCTTGAATTGCACTTTCTTCATTGGCGTCATATTTGAGATACAACCGCAAATATCCTTGCCGATTGTCATCAACAAAAGCATAGTTATGAACAAAACCATTTTCTTTTAAAATCCTTGCAATTTCTCGCTTGATGCGAGAACTCGGAATATCTACTTTGCGGTGTCCTGCCTGACTGGCGTTGCGAACGCGTGTCAACAGGTCAGCAATTGGATCTGTCATCATATTTTTTTCCTCTTACCAGCTAGCCTTGGTCACGCCAGGAATTTCGCCTGCTAGAGCCAATTCTCTAAAACAGATACGGCAAACGCCAAACCGGCGCAAATAGGCCCTTGCCCGACCACAACGGTGACATCGGGTATATTGTCGAACAGCAAATTTCTGTTTTCGATTAGCTCTGACAATCATTGATTTTTTGGCCATAAACTTACAAAATCCTTTCTCAGGCAGCTTCCGTATTTCGGGTTTGGAACGGCATGCCCATCGCTTCGAGCAACGCCAATGCCTCTTCATCTGTTTCGGCACTTGTTACGATCGTAATATCCATTCCTCGAATTTTATCGATTTTGTCATAATCGATTTCAGGAAACATGATTTGTTCGCGAATGCCAAGCGTATAATTACCACGTCCATCAAACGATTTGGTAGGCAATCCACGAAAATCGCGCATGCGAGGAGTTGCAAAATTAAAAAACCGATCGAGAAATTCATACATTCTTACATCGCGCAATGTCACCATACACCCAATCGGCATCCCCTGGCGCAATTTAAAATTCGATATGGACTTTTTGGCCCGACGAACAGAAGGGCGTTGTCCTGTTATGGCAGCCAAATCAGCAACAGCACTTTCAATGGCTTTGGGATTTTGAACGGCTTCACCCACACCCATATTGACCACGACTTTTTCAAGCCTCGGCACTTGCATCGGATTTTTGTAACTGAACCGTTTCATCAATGCCGGTACAACTTCTTTTTTGTATATGTCCTGCAACCTGACTGCCATAGTACCCTCATTTTTAATCGGCGTCCGGAATTTGTTCGCCACTTTTTGCGGCAATACGCACCCGAGAACCATCTTCAAGGCGCTTGATACGCACCCGTGTGGGTGCACCTGTTTGGGGATCGATAAGCATCAGTTTGGAAATATGCAAGGGAGCTTCTTTTTCAAGAATGCCACCTTGCTGATTTTTCTGGTTTGGCCGGGTATGCCGTTTAACGATATTGATACCTTCAACCAGCACTCGCCCTTTGCCGGGCAACACTTGGAGCACTTTGCCTCGTTGACCCGCGCCTTCACCGCTGATGACTTCGACCTGATCGCCTTTGCGAATCTTTACCTTCACGACCTATCCTCTTTTGTTTTATTAAATCACTTCGGGAGCCAATGATACAATGCGCATATAGCGCTTTTCTCGCAATTCACGCGCTACTGGCCCAAAAATGCGCGTTCCTCTGGGTTCGCCTTCTGGAGTGATCAATACAGCAGCATTGTCATCAAAACGAATATAGGATCCATCCGGACGGCGCACCTCTTTTTTGGTTCGCACAATAACCGCACGAGCCACATCGCCTCTTTTTACTCCGCTGTTTGGTTGAGCGTCCTTTACTGCTACCACAATCGTATCACCCAATTTTGCATATTTGCGTTTAGAACCACCCAAAATACGGAAACACATAACTTTCCGAGCACCCGTATTATCTGCACAATTTAAAATAGAATATTCTTGGATCATGGTCTCTCACCGATTCCCTACTCGGCTCTCTTGACAATTTCCAAGAGGCGCCAGCGTTTGGTTCTGCTCAAAGGACGCGTCTCAACAACAAGCACTGTATCGCCGACTTTGGCATCGTTGTTTTCATCATGGGCAGCCAGCTTAGACCGCCGTTGCACCACTTTGCTGTAAAGTGGATGCGGCACCCGTCGGCTGACCTCGACAATAATTGTCTTGCTCGATTTGTCACTTACCACCTGCCCTACGCGCGTTCTGCGACGCCCGCGGGTTTGCGCTTCGGCCATACGCCTTATCTCCTTCAAGATCACGTATTCGACAACTCGCGAATCCCTAATTCATGCTCGTTCAACACCGTTTTCAACCGGGCGATTTCGCGTTTGGAATCCCGAATTAAGATGGGATTGTCCAACTGACGCGTAACCAGTCGAATTCGCATATTGGCGAGTTCTTCTTCCTGTTCTTTAATTTTTTCCCGGATATCCCCCGGGCTTAAATCGCGAATCTCATTGGGTTTCATTCGTCAAAACTCCCACGTTCCACAAAGCGCACTTTTATTGGCAGTTTCCTGCTGGCCAACTTGATGGCACGCTGAGCGCTTTCGCGTGGCACCCCATCAATTTCAAACATCACCCGGCCTGGTTTGATCACGGTGACCCAAAATTCCGGGTTGCCTTTTCCTTTTCCCATGCGGGTCTCAGCAGGTTTGATCGTAACTGGTTTGTCCGGAAATACCCGAATCCAAATCTTGCCACCACGTCCTAAAGAACGTGTAATGGCAATTCGCGCGGCTTCAATTTGCCTACTGCTGATCCAGCCTGGCTCAGTTGCTTGCAGGCCGAATTCGCCGAAGGATACTCGAGAACCGCCCTTGGCCATGCCCCGCATACGACCGCGTTGCTGCTTTCTCCATTTAACCCGTTTTGGCATTAACATAGTGGTTCTCCCTATCCCCGTTTGCCCTAATTCTGTGTCGCTGGAACGACATCTTTACCCATTTTTTCACCGTGGCAAATCCAGACCTTTACACCCACAGTTCCAGATGTTGTAAATGCAGTGGAACGGGCATAGTCAATGTCGGCACGCAATGTGTGCAAAGGCACACGGCCAGCCGGTTCAGATTTTTCAACACGAGCCATTTCAGATCCACCGAGACGTCCTGCACATACCACCTTGATGCCTTCTGCTCCCATGCGCAAAGCTGATGCCACTGATTTTTTCATCGCCCGACGGAAAGATACTCGAGACTCAAGTTGCCGGGCAATATTATCTGCAACCAGTTGAGCATTGAGTTCCGGGCGTTTGATTTCGTTGATGTTGATATAGATTTCTTTTCCTGTAAGATGCTTCAACTCATCGCGAAGTTTATCCACTTCGGTGCCTTTTCGCCCAATCACAATACCAGGCCGGGCAGTGTTAATGGTGATGGTAACGCGTTTTGGAGCACGTTCAATATCCACCTGGGCAACACTGGCACGCTGCAAACGGCTTTTAATATAACGCCGCAGCATCAAATCTTCCTTAAGCAAATCAGCAAAACCTCTGCTGACAAACCAGCGCGAGCTCCAATCTTTAATAATGCCTAATCTTATTCCAGTTGGATGCGTTTTTTGACCCAAAGTGGTCTCCTTCAGATTATGCTTCGTCTGCAACAATCAATGTAATGTGGCTATAGCGTTTGCGTATCACACCTGCCGAACCACGAGGTTGGGGCCTTATGCGTTTCATTCCGATACCGCCATCAACAAAGGCAGCCTTGACAAATAAGTCTTCTTCGCGAACGTTCGCCTTTTCGCGATTGACAGCATTTGCTACTGCCGAACGCAATGTCTGTTCAACCAGACGAGCAGCTTTTTTCGGTGTAAATTGCAAAATGTGAAAAGCTTCTTCTACACCCCGACCACGTACCAGATCAACGACCTGCCGCGCTTTTCGGGGCGATATTTTGGTATAGCGCAGTACAGCCTGTGATTCCATAACCTCTACCTCGCCCAATGCCCTAATTATTTCAACGACGTAGCACGTTCAGTCACCTGACCCCCGTGCCCGCGATAATTCCGTGTGGGAGCAAACTCACCCAGTTTATGTCCTACCATATTTTCAGTAATATAGACTGGAATAAATTTATTTCCGTTGTGCACAGCCAAAGTATGTCCAACAAATTCCGGTGAGATCGTCGAGCGACGCGCCCAAGTTTGGATAACGCGTTTCCCGGCCGATTTATTCATGAGGTCAATCTTTTTTTGTAGATTCAAATCGACATAAGGGCCTTTTTTAATA